>NZ_JALBYS010000070.1:0-12280 GCF_022678525.1 Serratia sp. PGPR-27
CTGGCCATTGGCCGCCTGCGACAGATCCTTCTGCATGGCGGCGCTCACCTGTTCCACGCTGTCGAAGCGCGTTTGGTTGAAGCTGTTGAGATACAGCTTGAACGATTTGGATTCGATCAGGTTGGAAGAAGAGTGCGGGAAGGTAAATTCGCCGATGCCCACCACCGGCTTGCCCTTGGCGTTGAGCCAGGACAGCTCGAAGGCGGTCCAGAGATCAAAGCCGCTGAACGGCAGCTGCTGCTCGTCCACGCCGATCAGATCGCGGCCGCGGGCACGCGGCAAGGCTTCGAGCAATGCGGGAGCATATTGATCCGGATAATCGGAGTTCGCGCCAAGATGGGTGATTTTATCTTGCTTTTGGATATGCATATTCATTGCCCTTTGCTTGTTCGGTATTGATGTAGCGATTAAACAGACTGCGGGTGGCGTAGATCGGCCCGACGCCCAGCAGGGCGTAAACCACCTTGATCAGGAACTGCGACAGGATCATGGTTTTGATGATGTCCCAGCTCAGCACGTTGTAGAACGCCAGCGTACAGAACACCACGCTGTCGATGGCCGAAGCCACTACGGTGCTGGTGATCACGCGCACAAACAGGTAGCGGGAATTGGTCAACTCTTTGATTTTGCAGAGCAGGTAGGAGTTGACGTTTTCGGAGATCAGATAGGCCGCCGACGAGGCCACCAGCACCGCCATGATGCTGTGCACGATGCCGTTGTAGGTCTCGCTGTACTCCCACTGCGGAATGCTCGGCACCAGCGTCGTTACCCAAACGCCCAGGACGAAGGTCAGATTGGCGATAAACGAGATGATGATGGTGCGCCTGGCCAGCCGTAAGCCATAGAATTCGTTGAGGATATCCACCAGAATGAACGTGAGCGGGTAAATGAAGATCGCCGGCGGCGTGATGAGATTCAGCACCGGGATTTGGATCGGCTTGACGCCGCACAGCGTTGAGAAAATATAAATCACGCTGAGCGCCACGGTAATAATCAGGTAGGCGTACCAGGATCGTTCATGGCGATCGCTGAGCTCATAGGCGGTTTTTTGTTGGTTGTCACCATAGAGTTTACGGTACAGCGCCTGCAGCTCATGCCGGCTTAAATCTTCTGATATTTCGCTGTCGGCCAGCTCATTCAGCCCCATGGTGATGGTTTTGCCGGTGGCCAATACCATGACATTGGCCGCGATGGTGCCATGCCGGGTGAAGCCCAACAGCTTGAACTTCTGATTCGGTTCCATTTATAGCCTTTCTCCAACGATGTAACCCAGGAATTGCACGGTGTCCTGAGGGCGTTTGTCCATGCTTTCGCTGTCTTTGTCGTCAACCACAAAGAAGCCGCTTTTTCCCGAGTGATACAGCAAAGGCGAATCGCAAATCAGTACCGGCGGGCGTTTGATGATGATGACTTCGCCGGGAATAAATGACCCTTTAATTTCGGTCTCTATTTTCATTGCCAACATGTTCGACTCATCGCCGAAGAAATAAGTCAAAGGGAACTCAGTGACCAGTTGCCCGATCTTGCGCTGCGAGACGGCCAGATAGCGCGACTGCGGGATTACCGGAATGGCGGAAGGGTTCTTGTTGCCTTCGGTGGACAGCGTTTCGTTAAGCAGCTCCAGCTTTTCCAGATCGTAATCTTCGATCTCTTCACAGGAGACACCGAAGAAATCGGAGATCCTATTCACGGTGGATTGCTGAACGTTGTTCACTCTTCCGTCAAGAATTTTGTAGAGAGTCGTACGCGTCAGGCCGCTGCGATTGGAAAAGGAAGCCTTGGTTTCACCGCGGGTACGCATCAGATATTCAATATTTTTAATGATGTTGATTTTGCGCTGTGCGTTGGTGGTTTTCATTGGCTGTCCTTACAAACATTACGCAGGCTTCACTATATCTTACGCAGTGGCGTTGTCCAGATAAAAAGGCGCAGGCGAGCAGGTAACGAACTGATTATTAGCAGTAATTATTGTTTTCCGTCAGCCGTTTAGCGCAATGATATCAGCGGAGGCGGTCTGCTTCCTCTGCGCGAAAGATAAAGCCGTGCAAATCAATTGATTAGGTTTTTCTTATGGAAAAGTGAACACAAAAGCCGGTTTTATGTTTACTTTTATGTTGACCAAAGCCGATTTCATGGGCTACTGTTCATGCAAGCTGAAGTTTCTCTTTACGATCAAAACACGGAAGCCGACAGTTTTTATAATAAAAAGCTCAGAGGGGGCGTTGCCACACTCTGAGCATAATGGATAGCTTGCTACCGACACCAGGGACCCTAACCACCACGGCCGTTTGTCTGCGCGATCGGCTCATTCTTTTGCATTGAATCCCCTTTTCGAGCGTCTAACACTCCCCCGTTATCGGAGGAGTGCATTACCGCGTTCACGAAAATCAGAGCGATTTCTGTGATGCCAGCGGTTTTTGCGCCCGGCTGAAGACCAGTTTAAGCAGCCAATACAGCAGGCTGGCAGCGACCAGGGAATTGATGGTCGGTACGCCCCATTCGGTTGCCAGGCCAACGGCGCCGCCGGCGATGCTGGCGACGATCGCCGCCCAGCCGATAGTTGGCGTTTCGTTCGGCAGCTGGCCGGTCCGGCGGCTCTCATCCAGGATCTTGCGATGGCTGCGCAGCAGATAATAGTCCACCAGCATGATGCCGATAATCGGCGGGAAGACCACGCCAAGCACCGTCAGAAAGTCGACAAAGCGGTCAAGAATGCCCAGCACCGACAGGGTGGTGCCCAGAATACCGATCACCAGCGTAGTGTAGGTGTACTTCAGCTTCTTGCCGGTGATGCCTTCCACCGCATTGACGATGCCCAGTGAAGAAGAGTACAGGTTGAGATCGTTGACGCGCAGGGTGGAGAACACCACCACCAGCAAACCGGCGCCGCCGGCCGCTTGCGACATGATGGTGACCACATCCGCGGTGCCCAGGGTTTTGGCGATCAGGATCGCCAGGCCGTTCACCACGAACTCGCCGGCGATAATGGTGAAGAGCGTGACGCCGAGCACGTGCTTGCCGTTTTTGGAGTAACGGGTCAGATCGGGGGTCATCAGGCTGGCCACGATGGCGCCGCCGACGACGATGGTGATGCCGGCGCTGATGGTCAGCGGTTCACCCGGCGGCGCCAGCTGGATGATCTCCTGCAGGTTATGGCCGGAAAGCGCGGTCACCGAAATATAGGCCACCAGCATGATGAACATCGGCACCGCGATACGGGCGGCGATGCGCAGCGCCTTGAAGCCGAATGCCACCAGGATGGTCAATAGCGTGCCCGAGAGCCCGGCGGCCAGGCCGAAGCCCAGCTTATTGCCGAGCGCGAAGTCGAGCGACTTGGCGAAAATGGCGTTCTGAATGCCGAACCAACCCAGCAGGCTGACGGCAACCACCACGCCTATCAGCACCGAGCCCAGACGGCCGAAGCCGCACCAGCGCGCCAGCAGGCTGCCGGAAATGCCTTCGCGCATGCCCGCCAGCCCCAGGCCGTAGGTCACCACGCCGAAGATCAGGCTGCCGACGAAGATGGCGGTGAAGGCGTCAATCAGCGTCATGGAATTGCCGAGTACGGCGCCGAGCATGAACTGGTCCAGTGCGGTCAGCATGCCCATATGCACGATGGCCACGCTTAAAAACGAAACTCGTTTATCCTGCGGCACCCGGGTGAGCGGATAATCTTCGATCTTTATCACGGTGAGATCTTCCTTGCGGTTCAAATAAACTGAATGCCTTTGGTTATCAGGCGATCGGGAATGTAGTTATCCAGATTGGCGTATTTGCAGTATTCCTCAAATTGCTGCTGAGTATGCACGTTGGCCTTCTGGTAAATGTTATAAATGCGGTTTTCGATGGTCTTATTGCTGACATTATAGATTTTGGCGATCTCTTTCACCGTAAATCGTTGCAGCATAAGGAAAATAACATCGAGTTCGGCACGGGTGAACAGCTCGTTATTGACTTCGGTGGTCAACACGCTGGGTTTTTGCTGATTGATGTACTTCAGCGGTGACAGGCTGTTCATCGGCTTGGCGTTCCAGATCACGCCAATCACCTGTTTGTCATCGTTGTACACCGGCAGCTTTTCGCTGATAAACGGCGTCAGGCTGTCTTTGCCGTACCAGTAGTGCGTTTCTATGACCGTGACCCGATCGCGCGCCGCTTCGGTCATTTTGTCATGCTCGATAAAGTCGGCGGCGGAGTCGGCCCAGTCGGCGGGGAACTCGTGGTCATATTTGCCGGCGACGTCGAAATTCAGCGGCGTATTGGTATAGAGATAAGCGGCGCGGTTCATATAGAGGTGGCGGGACAGGTGGTCTTTGATGCCCCAGGGTTCGCTCAGGTGCTCCATCATGGTGATGAGGCCCTTAAAATAAGATTCATTATTTTTATGTGATGAACCCATACCCACCTCTGTGCCGCTCAGGCCGCGTTACAGGCTTTTAGCCAGATAATGGCGGGTGTGGCGATGCGCATAGTCGCCCAGCTCGCCGTAGACCCGGTAGCCCAATTTTTCGTAGAAGCCTCTGGCCTGGAAATCGAAGGTATCGACATAGGCCATATGGCAACCGCGCTTGCGGGCTTCTTCTTCGGCCAACTCCATCAATTGGCGGCCATACCCGCTTTTGCGGCATTGATCGCCAACCCACAGATATTGCACTTCCAGGCCGCCCCACCAGGTGCGCGCGACCAGGCCGCCGACGATCTGCTGGTTGTCGTCGGTAACGGTCAGGAACAGCGGGTGAATGTCTACGGGCTGGGTTTTGTGATTGTGCGCCCAAAGGCTGTCGATAACGAACTCTTCATCCTGAGGGTTGGGTTTGTCGGTGATATTAATATTCATTTTTAATATAATTCCCTGATTTAATTATTCAAAACTGAACTAGGCGCTTTCGCCCCAACCGCTTCTAATATCACTTTCGTTAATGTATTTCAAGGGTGGTTTTCACCCTTTTCCGCCTGGTGAACGGGCGCTTATGATAGGCGCCACAGGGAGAAGAAAATAGTGAAACAGGCGGTATTAAAACGCTGAAATGCCCTGCTTACACCATCTTTTCCTACTTGCGCCTCACCAGGGCCCCACCGGGAAAACTGCAGTACTGTATGGCTCCACCGGATAGAGCAAGCTCACTTGCCGACGGGGGAGCCACTTTGTTTTTTGACGCGCCCGCCCGCGGCCACCGTTCTCTGTCTCAGATATTAAACACTCTTCTTATCAGAAGATATGCGCTGCAGATGAAAATGTGGCCGATGCCTTCTGAGCCGCGAATTCAGTCTTCTGCGATGACGCTGCCCAGCGCCGGCTCGATGGTCGCGCCCAGCATGGCGCCGTGCCCTAAGGCGGGCCATTCCCGATAGCCGACGGTGAAACCGTCGAGCTGCGCCAGCTGTTCGGCCAGCAAATGCGTTGCGTCCGCCGGCAGAGCGGGGCTCTTTACACCGGGCGGGGCCGCGCGATCGCGTTCCGCCAGGCCAACCCACAGTTGCAGCCTTATCGCCGGCGCCGCGCGCCGTTCCGTCATCTGCTGCGCTTCTTGCAGGATCATGCCGTTGCCCCACCACAGCGAGGGTTCCACGGCGATATAGCGCTGAAAGGCGGCAGGATGGGTAAACAACGTGTGCAGAACGAAGAGCCCGCCGTAGGAGTGCCCCCACAGCGTCTGCCGCTGCGGATCGACCGCCAGTCTGGCGGCGATCGCCGGTTTGATCCGAGTTTCAATCAATTGCAGGAACGCATCCGCGCCCCCGCCGGCCCGCGGCGGTGTCTTCATGCCTGCCGGCAGAGGGAGCGTATAGTCGTAGGCGCGGCCGGCGGCATCGATGCGCAGATCGTTGTCATAGCCGATCATGACCAGCACCGGCGGCCGCTTCGCCGCTGCCAATTTGGCCAGTAAGGCGGCGTTTAACTCCATCAGCACCGCGTTGCCGTCGAGGAAATAAACCGTTGGATAGCCGCCCGGCTCAGGCGCCCGATGCGGTTGGGCGATGCGAACGCGGTAATGCCGTCGGCCATCGGCGGAGGTGAAGCGCAGGTCGCTGAAGCGGTAATCGGCAGAATCGCTATTGGCTACGGTAGCGCCGATCTTGCGTTCCAAATCGGGCCTGGCCAGCACGGAACCCGGCAGCCAAAGGCCGATGGCGAGCGCCAGAAGCGCAGAGATAAAATGCCGGTTGGACAAAAACATGCGGGTTAACACCTTCGGAAAAAGGCCGATAGTAGCATCCGTTCGCGCCCGGCAAAAACCTACCTTTAGGGCGGACAAAATCCGGAAGAGGGCCGCCAGTTGCTTTGCCGGGTTAATAGCAACTCATTGTTATTATTGGTAAGTCAGGAATAAGAGAGATTGCAATTAATTAGAAATGGTTATGGTTTTTATGGGGGGGGAATGGCGAATAGCGGGGGAAATACACGGTTATCAACGATTTTTAGCAAAAAAAGCCCTATAAAATAGGGCAAAGACACACAACAACACCAGGGAAACTTTCCGGTATCTTATATTATAGCTTCCTATACATATAGAACATTTTATTATAAATATGTAAGTGATTCTTATTGATTATCTAATGCCATTATTTTTCAAATGGTTATGTGGTCCGGCTGAGGTGTTGCGCCTGGGTCGGTTGCGGGCTATCAGGGATAGGTGGCGGGATTTTTCTGTAACGGCGGTATGAACAAGCGAGATCCTTGGCCCGATACCTTCAGGGCAATACCGGCCGACAGGCTGCGAACATACCGGCCGGTATTCCTCCTCGCGCTGGGCACTGCGCCGCCCGATCTTCCCTGCGAGCGTCCGGTGAAAATCAGTGCTGCTGCAGCGTCAGCATCTTGCCAAGCAAAATATCGGTCGGCGGCAAAATATCCGTATCCAATCCGGCGGAGGGGGTAAAGGTTAGCTCGCCAAAAATGATGTGGCCTTGCGAGATGTAGAAATCAACGCGAACAAACTCAAAGGGCGCCGACAAGCGAGTGGCGTACTCAAACAGTTCATCGTATCCCTCAGGCTTCACGAAAGCGTCTATCTCCTCCTGGCTCAATGCCAGGCAGTCTTCGCTATAGCAAAGGAACTTGAACTCTTTGTCGAAGAAGTAATATTTTGGCGTCCCGGTATCCCTGCCGACGCACAGCAAGGTGCAGTAAGGCACACCGCGGAAACAATAGATTTTATAGTCTTCAGGCCCGTGACCATTGGCCGATTCGATATACTTTTCCCCAATTATCTTTTTTTGTATCCCTTTGTAGTTGAGTTCTACATAGGTTTTCCAGTAATCGTCTTTCATCCATCCATCGATCAGATGAGAGGCGTTTTTAATGTTCAACGATTGTTTGTTTTGGCAAATTAAATTATACCCTGAACCGTGGTTTCCCTTAATGACAAACTTATCAGGCAGCGTTTCCCAGGGTATTTCCTGCACTGAATCACAGGAGAAATACAACTCATTGAGAATCTCTTCACATCCCTTTTCTTTGATGTACTCTCTCACCGCATATTTATCTGCACATTGAGTCACCAATGCGTTATTACTGTAGTCATTCAACTTAAGATGATTTATTTTTTCATTCCAGGTTGAGGGCGACTGTAAATTCAGCGGTTTGCCAAATGCCCTTTTGTATATCAATCTGGCCTTGAACTCGGGGGCTAATACGGCCAGTTGATCTAGAATAAACTTCTTGAATTGTCTCTTCATATACGTAATTCCATCAAAGCATAGTGACAATGATTAAGACGTTCTTGTATTTAAAACGCGGGCGGTACGCTTTCACTGCGCCATTGAATGGCTGTCGGCGTTGTTCCCAGATCAAATGGCTTGTGGTCTAACGCCCGATTAAGAATGCGGGCCGATCGCCAGGCCATCAGGCTCAGCTGAGGATCGGCAATGCCGTGATTATGCATACTGGCGTTCATCGCAAATAAGCAGTTCTCCACTGGGCCTTCCCACTCAAAGGTAAAGTCCGGGGCTATGCGGTATTCGCCGTCCGCAGTCTTTAACAACCGGTGGGCCAAAGGCTCAAGGAACTCAGGCGTCGCCGATTGATAACCGGTGGCAAAGATCACCACGTCCGCCTTGAAGGTTTCCTGGCCGTGATCGAGATGATGACGCGTTTCGAGCTGGTAGGCGTTATCCAGCGTGTGTTTCACGGCCGTCAGCGAACGGCTGGGCAGCAGGCGCACCCATAATTTCTCGCGCAGGACGTCGAAGCGGTGGTACATGGCGCGATAAATCGCCAGCAGCGACTCACTGGTGATGCCATCTGAGGTCATCTTCTGTTCGGCCAGCATATGCCGCTTGGCCGCGCTGTCCAGTGAGTAAAAGCTCTCGACGTAATCGGGCGTGAAGTATTCGTTGGCAAAAGCAGCCTCATCGAGCGCATTGTAGTTATTGCGGCGCGATATCCAGTCGAGCTGCGCCGGCTGCCCCCATTCTCCTTTAAACATATTCAGGAACAGATCTGCGCCGCTCTGGCCGCCGCCGACGATCGCCACGCGTTTGCCGGTCAGATCGGGGTTGCGCAGCATCATTTCGCTGGCATGGAAACAGCGATCGCTTTGCATCGTCACGCAATCCGGCAACTTTATTTTCTTGCCTATGCCAATGCTGACGTGTTTGGCGTGGAAGACCTTATTCGAGGTGGTCACCACGAACTGGCGCTGCCGATCGTCAAATTCGACCCGCTGAACGTCTTGATTGAATGCCAATGATCCCATCCCGGCGGCGGCCCAGGTGAGGTAATCGGCGAACTCTTCGCGCGATGCGGTGCGCTGCTCCGTCGTTAGGAAACGATAAAATTTTCTGTTTTTTACCAGATAGTTGAGAAAACTGTAGCGATTGGTTGGGGCAACCGCGCTCACTAAATCTTTTAAAAAGTTGGTCTGCATACTGCAATCCGCCAGGATCATCCCTGGGTGCCAGGAGAAATGAGGTTTGCGTTCAAGGAACTGTCCCGTAAATCCCTCTATTTCACTTCCTAAGGCTGCCAGGCTAAGATTCGACGGGCCAAGGCCAATACCGATGATATCCAAACGCTGATTCATTAATAAGCTCCAGTATAATGAGAATAATACCCAGAAATACGACTGCAGATAGGGTGGCTTATAGCAACCAGGCTGCCTTTTTCTTATAAGTAAGCTTCACGAATTAAATGTAATTAAAAGGTGTGCGGGCCAAAAATACCGCAATTTTAAATGCCCGTTTAGAATTCGGTAGCGCATCAGGCAAAGGCTACGGGCGTATTTCTTTCCATGAAAATCCCTATGAAGGTTTGCGCGTGTATTTAATGAATATTCCTAAGTAAAATTCCGATGCCCCCCTGATTCATCAAGCCATGAAAACGGCCACCAGGGAGGATGCCCACCGTATGAGTTCTTATCTGCTTTTCTGATGTATATGCCATTGCACTGCCGGGCTCGGTGTATTCGATGCTTAGAATAGCCTTAAAATAGGCGCGGGGAAGGTGAAATAACGTGATATTAGAGGCAGGATGCTTTTTGCAAAGATGAAATCGGAAGTGAAATTATGAAATCTGTGCGTTGTAAGTTGATTTTTATCATTTAATTCAATATGTTATTTTGCGGCAGGGCGTCACACTTTTTCACTAAGGTGATACGCACACTTCTGTACCCTTATCTCCTCTTGTTGTCCCCCGAACGGCAATATTTTACCCCGAGCTGCACCCTATGGACGCGGATGGTTCGCGTTAACTGCCGGGGGGAGGGTTCGTTTAATTAATGCCGGACAAAGACTGCCCGGAGAGGACGCTTGCTCGAGCCGAGTGTGAAAAAACCTGGCCACGCTGGTGCAACGATCGCGTCCGATCCGGCAGTCTGCCTTGTCATCGTCATTGACCATTCTTACCGACAATAAAAATCTTTTCGTCAATTCGGGGCATTTTTGCACCCTGGACAGAATGACAACCGTTGCGCCAGAACCGCGAAGACCTGCCAGGTTGATCAATCACGGGAGCTTCAAATTGCTGAGGTAGTCATACTGGGCTTGCGAAATGTCCAGTTCCCCATCGCTGAAAAAGACTTTTATAAACATATCGCCCTGGCCGACGATATCTACACGTTGGTAAGTTCCCGTCACAAAACGGCGCACGATAGCCTGAATGGCATCGGTATGATTAGCAGGAACTGCATTGTTATCCGTGACTTTCTGTTCAAAAGTAATAGGGTGCTGTGCCTGAGGATCGGGACTGTATTGTGCGCGCTTGGCTGCGCTTTCGAACTTGAAATCATTAAAGGCGTTGTGGGTGGAGTTAAACATATCGGCAAGGTTTTTGATATGTGCTGCCATCTGATTCACGACCATGGTTTTATTGGTCACGAAGCGTTTACCCAAATACGTGCCAGTCACTACCGCGAGCTGGGCGGCATTTCTGCCTAAAATGCTGCCAACGCCAGAACCGGCCCCCGTCCATAATCCCGCGATCAAAACCAGACCGGCTCCGCCGACGGTACTCGACGCGATATTCTCAAAATGCTGAACACGCGCCCCCATTTGCCATGAGGTTCCGGGAAAAGAGACATTAATGCGGTTATCCAGGTGATTAATTCTTCCGCCTGGTCGTTGTCCTGACTCAATATTATTGGCGGTCAATCGGCGGTTGTTTTCATCTTTGAGTTCACCCAGCGTAAATGCGATCTGGCCGGTCTCCGTTTTTGTTAATCGAAAGACTTCTTCTGGTGACAGAGACCTGACGAGGATCAGCGCCTCATTCAAAATCTCACGGGTCAAAAAGTTGGCTGACACCCGATTATTCGATTCGTGTTGCGATGTCAGAGCTAAAATTTCATGTGACTTAGGAAATGCCATAATCCCCCCGCCATTACGATATGCACCGTAATGTGATTAGCTTTCTTTATTTTGCTTAATGTCCCAGCCCATCTGCACCGAAGCTCCTTTATTGCCTTGCTTCGCTTGCTCCCAGTATTCCATCGATACTTTACCGGCCTGAAAAGAGTATTCAATGCCTAGCGTGGAACCGTGCTCGACACCGATGAAGTCGGTATGAGTCACTAATACATCTTCCAGAGTAATGCGGGTATATTCCACTTCCTGCCCACCGGCTTTGCAAAGCGACAACTGCACCTTGGCGAGGTGTTTACCGGCCGAACAGTATTTCAATAAGGCAGGTGTCGCTTTATCTATCAGAGCCTGTACGGTCAGATCGCGAAAATTCACTTTACCCGTACCGCCGCCGCCGCCAACGGCCATATTGCCAGGCTGCCGCGCGCCCCAGTTAAAGGAGAAGACATCGATCCATTGCTTGTGATTCGCATTTTTCGATTCGCCATTAATGCCTTCAACTTTTAAAAACATATCCATTGCCATGATTTTATCACCCGATCATTAACGTATTGTTAGGTGCCCGAATGCACTTAGCTCTCTTTATTCTGCTTGATATCCCAACCAGATTTGCTTTCAGCGCCTTTAGTGCCGCTGCTGCCTTGTTCCCAGTAACTCATGGTGACTTTTGACGCCTGGAAGGCGTAATCAACCAGGATCGCATCATTTTGACCGACACCATTAAAATCGGTTTGCGTCACCAGCACGTCTTCGAGAACGATTTTGGAATATTCCACCTGGTTGCCACCCGCTTTGCATACGGAAAGCTCGATTTTCGCGACATGTTTTCCACTGGAACAATATTTAAGAATGGCGGGTGTAGATTTGTCGATAAGCGCTTGAATACGGAGGTCTTGATAATTCACTTTCCCGGAACCGCCTCCACCGCCGACAGCCATATTTCCTGGCTGTGAAGCGCCCCAGTTAAACGAAAGTACGTCGGTCCATCCTTTATGATTGCTGTCTTGGGACTCGCCCGTCATTCCTTCAACTTTCATATACATATCAATTGCCATTGTCGCCGGATCCTCCATTATTTCGCGTTGGCAGCGGAATAGGATAAAAATGTCTTATCAATGGGTAAAATTCAGCATAGCCTTATATGAATGAATTAACAGCAATGTCGTTTTTATTCGGAATGTTCCTAGTTTTAATTCAATATGTTGTGATTTAACAAAGTGATACCTTTAGAGGTTCGTGGCTATATTCCATCACCGAATGACAATAAAAAACACTCGATAAACGGAGAATATGAGTGCGCTCGTTTGACGCGTGGAGGATTGGGGGCGGGCCTTTTGAGAAAGTGCACCTGTAATGCGAAATTGCACATCCATCGGATGATGCGGTGGCGCTTTAGCGCTGGCGCGCAGGGTGAGGCCGTAAGATCGAATAATCGAACGCAGTTCGATGGAGAGTCCGTACCCCAGAAAGCGAAAAACCC
>NZ_JALBYS010000071.1:0-8273 GCF_022678525.1 Serratia sp. PGPR-27
TGCCGTGTTCCGCCAGGAAGTCCATCAGCGCCGGATCTTCGACCGCTTTCACCCCGTGGCCGATACGTTCGGCGCCCAGCTCGCGGATCGCCTGCCAGATGCTTTCCGGGCCGGCGGCTTCGCCCGCGTGCACGGTGATGCGCAGGCCGGCGTCGCGCGCACGGTTGAAGTGACTGAGGAACAGGCTGCCGGGGAAGCCCAGCTCATCGCCCGCCAAATCCAGTGCGGTAATGCCGTCGCGGTGCGCCAGCAACCCTTCCAGCTCCTGCAAACAGGCGGCCTCGCCAAAGGTGCGGCTCATGATGCCGATCAGGCGAATGTCGATATCGCGATCGCGGCAGCCCGAGCGGATCCCGTCGATCACCGCTTCCACCACGCCGGCGACCGGCAGCTGATGCTTCATCGCCATGTAGTAAGGGGAAAAACGCAGCTCGGCGTAGTGCAGGCCGGCGTTGGCTGCGTCCTCGACGTTTTCGTAGGCCACCCGGCGGCAGGCGTCCAGATCGCCCAGCACCGCTACGCCCCAGTCCAGTTTCTGCAGGAAGCTGACCAGATCCGGTTCGGCGTGGGTGATCTGCACGTGCGGGCGCAGGCTCTCCAAATCGTTGGCCGGCAGGGTGAGGTTGAACTGGCGACCGAGGTCGAGAATGGTCTGCGCGCGGATATTGCCGTCGAGATGGCGGTGAATGTCGGTAAGCGGTAGGCGGGGATCGATCATGCTGGGCACTCGCTAATTATCGTAGGTAAAGTGCAGAACAGTATAAAAACAAATGAATGAAACTTGCCATCTCGTTGCATAAAAAAGTGACTTGCATCACAAATAATGCGAGGGGTATCGCATTATCGTCGTGAATCAGGCTTTCAACACGCTGACGCCCGCCTGCTGCAACGGCGCGATCAATGCGTCGTCGGTGGCGCGTTCAACGATGATGGTATGCGCCAGCGTAATGTCACCGATCGCATACTGCGAGGCGGCGTTAAGCTTGGCGGCGGAGGCCAGCACCACGGTTTCCGCCGCGCGGGCCGCCAGTGCCCGCTTGATGTAGGCCTCTTCCAGATCGCCGGTGCTCAGCCCCGCAGTGGGGTGCACGCCGGTCACGCCCATAAAATAAATATCGGCGCGAATATGCGACATCGCTTCCACCGCGGCGGCGCCGACGCTGACGATCGAATGCTTGTACAACCTGCCGCCGATCAGGATCACCTCCACCGTGGGATGATCGGCCAGGCCCACGGCGACGCTGGGGCTGTGGGTGACGATGGTGGCGTTCAGGCTGAGCGGCAGCTGCCTGACCAGCTCGGCGGAGGTGGTGCCGCCGTCGATGATCACCACCTGGCCGGGGGCGATCAGCGCCGCCGCCACTTTGGCGATTGCGCGTTTGGCGCCGGATTCCAACTGATTGCGTTCGGCGAAGCTGGCGATGGCGGATGAAACCGGCAGGGCGCCGCCGTGCACCCGCTGCAGCAACCCCTCGGCGTCCAGTTCGCGCAGGTCGCGCCGGACAGTGTCTTCCGACAGCCCGAACAGCTCGCTGAGCTGCTTGGCCAACACCTGGCCGTCCTGAGCCAGTTTCTCCAGGATGATTTTCTTGCGCTGGCTGGTCAATATGGCCATTTTTCCCTCAAATTTGTTTTGCACGAAATATCTTGATCATACACGAAGCTGCACGATAGTATCAATTTCCTTCCTCTGGCGGAGTAAACCGATGATAGCCACCAAAGACAGGGTTCGCATTGTCGAAACCCGGGTGTTGTCCGATGACTGGTACCTGCTGAAAAAAACCACCTTTGATTTTCTGCGGCGCGACGGCGTCTGGCAGCGGCAAAGCCGTGAGACTTACGATCGCGGTGACGGCGCGGTGATTTTGCTGTTCAACCGGCAGGCGCAGACGGTGATCCTGACGCGCCAGTTCCGCTTTCCGGTGTTCGTCAACGGTCATGACGGCATGCTGATTGAGGCCGCCGCCGGGCTGCTGGACAACGCGTCGCCGGAGGCGCGCATCAGAGCCGAAGCGGAAGAGGAAACCGGCTATTTCGTGCAGAACGTGGAGAAAGTGTTCGAGGCGTACATGAGCCCAGGTTCGGTCACCGAGAAGCTGCACTTTTTCATCGGTGAATATCAGGCGGGCGATCGCGTCAACGAGGGCGGCGGAGTGGCGGCGGAGGGCGAGGATCTGGAGGTGATCGAGCTGCCGCTGGCGCAGGCCCTGCAGGCGATTCGTCAGGGCGCGATCGTTGACGCCAAGACCATCATGCTGCTGCAGTTTGTCGCCTTGAACCGGACGTTGGAGGAAGAACGATGAAAGCACAACAAATCCTGATCGCCGGCCCCTATCGCAGCGGCACCGATGGCGATCCGCAGCGTATCGCCGCCAATCTGGCGCGCCTGGAACAGGCGGCGCTGGCGGTTTACCTGCGGGGACACGTGCCGGTGATCGGCGAATGGCTGGCGCTGCCTTTGGCGGCGGCGGCAGGCTCCACTCAGGTTGGCGATGCGGTGAGCGAGGCGTTTCTTTACCCGGTGGCCCATCGGCTGATTGCGCAGTGTCAGGCGGTGTATCGCATCGAAGGGGCATCTGCGGGAGCCGATAACGACGTGCGGTTGGCTAACGAATGGGGATTGACGGTCTATCGTCATCTGGAGGAAATTCCGTCTGTTCAGGCGTAACCGAGGGGCAGGCAGAGGCTCGCCCCCTCGCGTTATTGCTCGCCCAGCACCATCCTCAACCCGGCGATCAGCTTGTCCATGCCGGCCTCCAGCTTGCCGCGCGGGCAGCCGACGTTGAGACGCAGGAACCCGCGGCCTTCCTCGCCGTAGGTAAAGCCCGGCATGATCGCCACCTTTTCGCGCTCGATCAGCGCCTGCTGCAGCGCCCGATCGTCTACGGACAGCGGCCGCAGATCGATCCAGGCCAGGTAGGTGGCCTGCGGCGGGCGCCAGCCCAGCGCGGGAAACGCCTGCTCCAGCCGTTCGGCGACGTAGCTCAGATTATCCTGCAGATAGTCGCGCAGGGCGTCCAGCCAGGGTTCGCCGTGGCGATAGGCAGCCACGTGCGCCGCCACCGCCAGCACCGCCGGCGAGGAGAGGCCGTCGCGGGATTTGAGCTGCTGGAAGTAGGCTTCGCGGCTGGCGTCATCGCTGATAAAGCCGTAGGCGCCGGTCAGCGCCGGGATATTGAAACTCTTGGAGCCGGAGGTCAGCAAGGCCCAGGCGCCGGTCGCCACCTGGCTCCACGGCGTATGGTGGTGTTCCCCCCATGCCATATCCATGTGGATTTCGTCGCTGATGACGCGCACGTCGTGGCGCTCGCACAGTTCGGCCATCTGCTGCAACTCGTCGCGGCGCCACACTTTGCCGGTGGGATTATGCGGGCTGCACAGCAGCAGGATCTTGGTTTGCGGCCGCGCCAGCAACGCCTCAAGGTGCGCCATGTCGCAGCGCCAGTCGTCGCCGGCTTTGTGCAGCGGGCAGGCCAACAGCTGGCGTTGGTTGGCGAGGATCACCTTGTAGAAGGCGTCGTAGGCCGGGGTATGGGTCACCACGTAGTCGCCCGGCACGGACCATTGGCGGATCAGCTGCGCCGCCATGTAGATAACGGAGGGGCCGTACACCGCCGTTGCGGTGTCGATGGCGACGTTGAAACGTTGCTGATACCAGTGGCGCAGCGCGCCGAGAAAATCTTCGTGCTGCCAGCGGCTGTAGCCCAGCACGCCGTGCTGCAGGCGTTGCTGCAACGCCTCGAGAATGCACGGCGCGGTGGCGAAATCCATATCGGAGATGGTGAACGGCAGCAGGTCGTCGCTGCCGAAACGATCGGCGATATAGTCCCACTGGGTGCACCAGGTGCCGTGGCGGTCGATCGGGGTGGAGAAATCAAACATGGGTGGCTCCCTGCAGCGCCGCGGCAGGTTGCGCCGTGGCTATCAGTGAGTCTAATTCATCTTTCACCGATTGCACCTGCGGGCCGATCACCACCTGCAGATTATGGTCGTTGAGATGCACTACGCCGATGGCGCGGTTGGTCTTCAGCGCCGCGTCGTCCACCCGGCTCATGTCGTTGACCGACAGGCGCAGGCGGGTGATGCAGTTGTCCAGCGTGATAACGTTGCCCGGGCCGCCGAGGGCCGCCAGAATCGCCGGCACGTTGTAGCCGGATTTGCCCACCGCGCCGCTCGGCGCGCTTTGGCTGATGGCGCTGTCGCTCTCACGGCCCGGCGTTTTGATGTTAAAGCGCTGGATGGCGAAGCGGAAAATGGCGTAATAGCCGACGAACCAGACGGCGGCCACCACCGGCACCAGATACCACTTGGTGGCGGTGCCGTGCAGAATGCCGAACACCACGAAGTCGATGATGTTGCCGTCGGTGTTGCCGATGGTCACGCCCAGCAGCGCCATCACGGTAAAGCCCAACCCGGTGAGCAGCGCGTGGATCAGATACAGGAACGGCGCGACGAACAGGAACAAAAATTCGATCGGTTCGGTGGTGCCGCCGACCACGCAGGCCACCACGCCGGAAATCAACAGCCCTTTGATTTTGTGACGATTCTCCGGTTTAGCGCAGTGGTACATCGCCAGCGCCGCGCCCGGCAGGCCGCCGAGGAACGCCGGCATTTTACCCTGTGACAGGAAGCGGGTGGCGCTCTCGGCGAAGCCGGTGGTGGTCGGGCAGGAGAGCTGCGCCTGGAAGATGGTCAGGGCGCCGCTGACGCTGTGGCCGCACACCTCCATCGTACCGCCCGCCTCGGTAAAGCGGATCAGCGCCACCAGAATGTGCTGCAGGCCGAAAGGCAGCAGCAAGCGTTCGCCGGTGCCGAACAGCATCGGGCCAAAGGCGCCGGCGCTGTTGATCACCCAGCCCAGCCCGGTGATGCCGGCGGCGAACCACGGCCAGATCAGTGGGATCACCAGGCCGCACAGGCCCAGCACCACGGTGGTGACGATTGGCACGAAGCGCGTGCCGCCGAAAAACGCCAGCGCGTCCGGCAGGCGGATGGTGTGGAAGCGTTCATGCAGGCGATAGACGATGATGCCGACGATCACCGCGCCGAGGATGCCGGTATCGATCGACTGAATGCCGAGGATGTTCTGGATATTGTTGGCTTTCAGCACCAGCGGATCGCTGGTGGGCAGCACGCCGGCGGCGGTCAGGTAGAAGTTGGTGCCCAGATTCAGCACAGCGAAGCCGACGAAACCGGAGAACGCGGCGACGCTTTTGTTTTCGCGCGCCATGCCCAGCGGAATGGCGATGGCGAACATCACCGGCAGGAAGCTGAAGGCGAAGGAGCCTACCTTGCTCATCCAGGTGAAGATCAGCTGGAAGATCGGGTGGCCGATAAACGGCATCAGGGTGATCACGTCGCGGCTGCTCAGCGAGCTGCCGATCCCCAGCATGATGCCGCAGAAAGAGAGCAAGGCGACGGGCAACATGAACGTTTTGCCCAGGCTCTGGAAGAACTCCCAGAGGGTGATTTTGGGTTTGTTGGCTGCTGACATAACCGACTTCTCCTGGCGAAAAGACGAGCAAAAAGGGGACTGCTGATTAGGTAAAAAGAAGATAAAACGTTTTACCTAGCAAAAATGCGCCACCAATCACAAATCTGCCGCCCGGTTTTTGGCGACAATGCGGCTGGCAGTAAAACGTTTTACTGAGTTAACGGATTCGGTATACCCTTGATCATTACGGCGCAGGTTGCCCAGGAACGGGTTCGCAGAGACTATGAGCATCAAAAAAATCACCATCACCGATGTGGCGCAACAGGCGGGCGTGTCGGTCACCACGGTTTCCCTGGTGTTGAGCGGCAAGGGGCGGATTTCGCCGACCACCGTCGAGAAGGTCAATCAGGCGATAGAGCAGCTGGGCTACGTGCGCAATCGTCAGGCGGCGACGCTGCGCGGCGGTGAATCCGGGGTGATCGGCCTCGTTCTGCGCGACATTTGCGAACCCTTCTATGCCGAAATGACCGCCGGGCTGAGCGAAGCGCTGGAGGCGCACGACAAACTGCTGTTTTTAACCCAGAGCGGGCGCGACGGCCAGGGCTTGCAGCGGGCGTTTGACGCGCTGCTGGCGCAGGGCGTCGACGGTATCGTGCTGGCCGGCGGCATTCGCGCGGCGGCTGGGTTGAAGGAGAAGGCGGCCGAGCAGGGCGTACCGCTGGTCTGCGTGGCGCGCTCCAGCGGTCTCGATGGGGTGGACGTGGTGCGGCCGGACAACATGCAGGCCGCCAAACTGGCCACCGAATTTTTGATCAAACGCGGCCACAGCCAAGTCGCCTACCTTGGCGGCCAGAGCGACTCATTGACGCGTGCCGAGCGGTTGGGCGGCTTTTGCGCCACGCTGGTGCAGTACGGCCTGCCGTTTCGCAGCGAATGGATCGTCGAGTGCGATTGCCGGCAGCGTGAGGCGGCGCAAGCGGCGGAACAGCTGCTGCGCCACTATCCGAACATTACCGCTGTCGTTTGCCACAAGGCTTCGGTGGCGCTTGGCGCCTATTTTGGCCTGACGCGCAGCGGCCGCAGCATCGGCTCGGATGGGGTTGACGCTTACTACGGGCGGCAGGTGGCGCTGATCGGCTTCGGCGACGTGCCGGAGGCCGAGCTGACCGAGCCGCCGCTGACCTTCGTCTCCAGCTCGGCGCGGGAAGTGGGGCGCAGCGCCGCCGCGCGCCTGCTGCAGCGCATCGGTGACGCCGACCTGCCGGCGCAGAACGTCATTCTGCCGCCGACGCTGATCCGGCGCGGCTCCGCCTAATCCCGCCGCAGTTCCTCTTCCGCCTCCCGGCGGATCCAGCCGATAAAGGTTTTCATCGCCGGCGTCAGGTCCCGCGACTTCAAATGGGTCAGCCAATAGGCGCCAAGCGCGGCCTCGGCGGCGAACGGCCGCTGCAGCACGCCGGCGGCCAGTTCGCGGCGGAACATGCTGACCGGCGCCAGCGCCACACCGTCGCACTGGATCGCGCCTTCCACCATCAGTCTTGACGAGTCGAACACCGGGCCGTTGATCCGCCACGGCGTCACCTGCGCAGCCGTGAACCAGCGCTCCCATTCATCCTTGCGGTAGGTGCGCATCAGCTGCTCGTGCTGCAGATCCTGCGGCGTGCGCAGGCGCGCGGCGACCGCCGGCGGGCAGAGCACCGTCAGCGGCGCGTCGAACAGCTTGATATTGCAGGTGGCGGGCCAGAGGCCTTCGCCGAAGCGGATGGCGAAATCCATGCCGTCGGCCGACAGATTGACCAGGTTGTTGTGGGTCAGCACCCGTAGATCGATAAACGGGTGCGCCGTGCGGAACGCCGCCAGCCTCGGCATCAGCCAGCCGACGGCGAAGGTGCCGACCACCGCCACCGTCAGCACCTCGTGGAAATGCCCGCCTTCGAACTGCTGCAGCACCGCCTCGATGCGGTCGAAGGCGTCGTTCAACACCGGCAGCAGCGCCTGGCCTTCTTCGGTCAGATCCAGGCCGCGCGGCAGGCGGCGGAACAGCTGAATGCCCAGCTGTTCTTCCAGCATGCGCACCTGCTGGCTGACGGCGGCCTGGGTGACGCGCAGCTCCAGGCCGGCGCGGGTGAAGTTCAGGTGGCGGGCGGAGGATTCGAACGCCCGCAGGGCATTGAGGGGAAGTCGATTGCGCATCGTCGATAGCCATAAGTTTTTCTTTATGCTGGCTGAAATTATTATCGCTTGTCAACCCGGCGGCAAAATCCGATATTTGGCGCGGCTGCTGAGAGCGTCGCGGCAGCCGTAAAGGAATGACACCATCAACCAGGGAAAGCGCCGTGCATAACGCCAATAAAAACTTTTGGCCGCGGCCGATGCCCTGCAACCTGAGAGCTTCTATCATGACGAAAATGAACCGCCTGGCGGCCGCGTTGATCGCCGCGCTGATCCTGCCGACCGCACAGGCCGCGCAGCAGCAGGATATCGACGCCGTTATTCAGCCGCTGATGAAAAAATATGGCGTGCCGGGCATGGCGATCGCCGTGTCGGTTGACGGCAAACAGCAGATTTACCCGTATGGCGTGGCCTCGAAGCAGACCGGCAAACCGATCACCGAGCAGACGCTGTTCGAAGTGGGCTCGCTGAGCAAAACCTTCACCGCGACGCTGGCGGTCTATGCGCAGCAGCAGGGTAAGCTGTCGTTCAACGATCCGGCCAGCCGCTATCTGCCCGAGCTGCGCGGCAGCGCCTTCGACGGCGTCAGCCTGCTGAATCTGGCGACGCATACCTCCGGCCTGCCGCTGTTCGTGCCGGACGACGTGACCGACAACGCCCAACTGAT
>NZ_JALBYS010000072.1:0-5384 GCF_022678525.1 Serratia sp. PGPR-27
TAGTGTGGGGTCTCCCCATGCGAGAGTAGGACACTGCCAGGCATCAAATAAAGCCAAAAGCCCTGAACTAACGTTCAGGGCTTTTGGCTATGCGTAAAATAAATATCCTGACAGTATCTATTACTTTGAAAAATGCCTTTTTGGGCATATGTAGCTTATCCTTATAAGGAGGCATAATGTTTCTTTGCTAGGGAAATAGCCAGCTAAATATATAATTGATAGTTCCAGATTATTATTTAAATAATAAAAATATCTATCTATGAACAGACTGATGAGAATTATCCGGTTATATCAAAGATAAATCTTAATTCTTCAGTGTATTAGTCGATAAATTTCACGTTAATTAAAACAAATATTAGCCAGACGCCTCGAATCGAGTAGACTAGTCGGAAGATTATTTCCGTATAGGTACTGAACGTTATGTCTACTGAAAGCGCGTCTTTAAAAAACCACAATACGTTTGCGCTCCCGGTCAACGCAGCGCACCTGATCATGGCCGATAGAATTGAGCTGATGCTCAAGGTGTGGCAACAAACGCGCAAGCGTCAGGAGCCGTTGCTGATTCTCGGTGAAGGTAGCAACGTGCTGTTCCTGGAGGATTTTTCTGGCACAGTAATGGTCAATCAGTTGAAGGGTATTGATGTTCGGGAAGATAACGATGCCTGGTATCTCCACGTCAGTTCCGGTGAAAATTGGCATGACCTGGTGCAATATACGCTGCAGGCCGGGATCTGCGGTCTGGAAAACCTGGCGTTGATTCCTGGATTGGCCGGTTCTGCCCCTATCCAGAACATCGGCGCCTACGGCGTCGAATTGAAAGACGTCTGCGAGTATGTCGATCTGCTGGACTTCTCTACCGGCGCTATCGATCGTATTCCGGCTGCCGAGTGTGGTTTTGGCTACCGGGAAAGTATTTTCAAACACCGTTTCCAGACCGGACATGTCATTGTCGGGCTGGGTCTGCGTCTCAACAAACAGTGGCAACCCAAATTGAGCTACGGCGATCTGGCCAAGCTGGATCCTGCCACGGTGACGCCGCTTCAGGTATTTGAATCCGTATGCGCCATGCGCCGCAGCAAGCTGCCCGATCCACGTGAAACCGGCAATGCCGGCAGCTTCTTCAAGAATCCGCTGGTGAACGCAGAGAAAGCCGCAGAACTCATCGCTCAATATCCCGCTATGCCGCATTATCCACAGCAGGATGGCCAGGTGAAGCTGGCCGCCGGATGGCTTATCGATCAATGCGAACTGAAAGGATATCGTATCGGTGGCGCTGCGGTACATCGCCAACAAGCGCTGGTGTTGGTGAACATCGCCAACGCCCACAGTCAGGATGTGGTGGCGTTGGCGCGCCACGTACGCAAGACGGTGGCTGATAAATTCGGCGTGTGGCTGGAACCTGAGGTGCGCTTTATTGGCGCGACCGGTGAACTGAATGCCGTGGCGGTGCTGTCATGAAAGATACCAAGGTGCCGTTAAAACTGATCGCGCTGCTCGCTGACGGCGAATTCCATTCCGGTGAACACCTCGGTGAGTCACTGGGCATGAGTCGCGCGGCGATCAATAAGCATATTCAGACCATTCGCGAATGGGGACTGGATGTCTTTACCGTGCCCGGAAAAGGCTATAGCCTGCCTGGCGCCATCCAGCTGTTGGAAGCCAAGCGAATCCTCAGCCTGCTGGAAGACAAGCGTGTAAGCGTGTTGCCGGTGGTCGATTCCACCAACCAATACTTGCTGGACCGCATCGACGAATTGCACTCTGGTGATGCCTGCGTCGCTGAATACCAACAGGCAGGACGAGGGCGCCGCGGGCGGCAGTGGATCTCGCCATTCGGCGCTAATTTATATCTGTCGATGTTCTGGCGACTGGAGCAGGGGCCGGCAGCGGCTATGGGGCTTAGCCTGGTGATCGGGATGGTGATGGCGGAGGTCTTGCAGCGTCTCGGTGCGGCTGATGTGCGCGTGAAGTGGCCTAACGATCTTTATCTGAACGATCGTAAATTGGCGGGGATCCTGGTCGAACTGACGGGAAAAACCGGCGATGCGGCCCAACTGGTCATCGGCGCCGGCATCAACCTGGCGATGCGTGATACCAATGCCAGCGCCATTACTCAGGGATGGATTAACCTACAGGAAGCGGGAATTCAGATCGATCGCAATGAACTGGCTGCAACCTTGCTTAATGAACTGCGTCAGTCATTGAAACAGTTTGAGATAGACGGACTCGCGCCCTTTATCGGTCGCTGGCGTACGCTGGATAACTTTATCGACAGGCCGGTCAAGCTGCTGATTGGCGAGCGGCAGATTGTGGGTATCGCCCGAGGAATCGATTCACAGGGCGCACTGCTGCTGGAACAGGACGGGGAGATCAAGCCCTTCATCGGTGGCGAGATATCGCTGCGCAGCGCGGAATAGTGAGAAAAGACAAGGGGACAGTAATGTCCCCTGAATCGATCGGTAGGCTTACTTTCTTAAACGCACGCTTTCAACGGCGTGGTTAGCGCTTTTGGTCATTATCAGGCTGGCGCGTTCACGGGTGGGCAGTATATTCTGCTGCAAATTCAATCCGTTAATTTCATTCCATAATTGCGTGGCGATATTAATCGCCTCCGGTTCCGGCAATTTTGAATAATTATGGAAATAAGAATCGGGATTGGAAAATGCGCCCTGGCGGAATTTCAGAAAACGATTGATATACCAGCTTTGCAATAGCGTCTCCGGCGCATCGACATATATAGAGAAGTCGACAAAGTCGGAAACGAATACGCGATGCGGATCGTGAGGATAATCCATACCGCTTTGCAATACGTTAAGCCCTTCCAGGATCAGAATATCCGGTTGCTCGATGACTTTATTACCTTCGGGCACAACGTCATAGATCAAATGAGAATAAACCGGAGCGGTGACGCGTTTGGCGCCGGATTTCACTTCCGACACGAATTTCACCAGGCTATGCATATCGTAAGACTGCGGGAAGCCTTTTTTCTTCATCAGGCCGCGTTCGTTCAGCACCTTATTAGGGTGCAAGAAGCCGTCGGTCGTGATCAACTCAACGCTGCGGTGTTCTGGCCAACGGCTCAACAACGCCTGCAACAGACGTGCGGTTGTGCTCTTACCTACGGCTACGCTGCCGGCGATGCCGATGACATAGGGAATCTTTTGCCCGTCGGTGCCGAGGAATTGCTCGAGCACCGCCTGCCTACGCAGGTTGGAACTGATATAGAAGTTCAACAGCCGTGACAGCGGCAGATAAATCTGCGCAACTTCTTCCAACGAGAGATCTTCGTTAATCCCTTTCAGTTTAACGATCTCTTCTTCCGACAACGTCAGCGGCACCGAATCTCGCAACGCAGCCCATTGGGTACGATCGAACTGTAGGTAAGGCGTTGCTAAAGATTGATCTCTTTTTATCATAAGCCAAATTCTGCCTGTTAACGCAGGTTGGGAAAGGCGCCGGACGCCAACTCCAGAGAATAAACAAGCTGCATATTATAGACAGCTTCGTTTTTGGCGTAGACTTTTTTCGCAAAAGTTGTCGATAGGCAGCAGTTTATGTCAATTGTGCGAAGCGGCGCGCAGTTGATAAAGCGGGGTTACAAGGCGGTATCATCAGAGCCGGATACCGCCTGAAGACTAACTGGCGATGGCGCGCGAAGGCTGACTGACGGTGAACAGACGTTTGTAATAAATGACGGTCGGATGGTAATGCCCATCGGGGCCCGCTGCATAATCCGGCAGCTCACCCAAACAGCGATAACCCAGGCTGCGATAAAGCGCTTCTGCCGCCGAACCGGCCTGCGTATCCAGATACAATAGCCCGCGTTGCTGCTGCAGTGCCGCGTACTCCAGCGTCTTCATCAGAGCCTGACCTACGCCGTTGCGGCGAGCACGGCTATGCACCAACAGCTTCACTACCTCCGCACGATTACGGCCGTTCGGCTTCTGGCAAAGCTCAAGTTGCACGGTGCCAACGACGCCGCGATCGTCACGGGCAATCCACAGCAGCAGCTCGCCTTTGGCCAGGGCCGGTCGCAGACTGTGGAAGTAGCTCTCGGCGTCTTCGTGAGGAATTAAGGTGTCGTAACCGACAGAAGCGCCGTGCGTGACGGCATCGGTCAACAGGCGGGCCAATTCATCGCGGTAAATCGGCAACGTAGCGGCGTTGATAGGCACTATTTTCATCGGTCATTCCTCCTGGGATGGGGGTAATGAAGAGAAGCAATAACTGAGCCACAGCGGCGAAAGGCATAGCAACGGCAAAAGGGCGAGGGATCAGTGTAGCCCACGCCGCAGTTCGGGGCAGGTATCCCCTTTTTGGTGCATCGATCCCGCTCACAGTTTACCATCGCGGGTTAAGTGTTTTGAGAAGCCCGACACGGAGAAAGCGGCGCTCAAGGCTTGCAAAAAGTGGATAAAATTGTAGAGAATGATTGCCGCGAGTGATGAATGTTTGCACGCCGCAGGCTGCAAATTGCATGACAGTATGCAAAATTGACTGATTTATGAGCGAAAGTGCGCGTAAAGCAATTTTTTTGTTGCATAGGTCGCCCGCTCTACCTAGAATGCGCTGCACTTGATGCCGGCTTAGCTCAGTAGGTAGAGCAACTGACTTGTAATCAGTAGGTCACCAGTTCGATTCCGGTAGCCGGCACCATTCAAGTCACAAGTAGTTAAAATCTGGTGGGGTTCCCGAGCGGCCAAAGGGAGCAGACTGTAAATCTGCCGTCACAGACTTCGAAGGTTCGAATCCTTCCCCCACCACCAAATCTTGCCTTCGGCGATTAACTGAGATGCGATAAATACCGCAACGGTTGATGGCGGGAGGAGAGGGCGAAAGCCTTCGGCAAGGTTCGAGCTGTGCAGCGCAAGGCGCAGCCGGCCCGAAGGATGCGAGCCGAGTGATGAACAATCCTGCTCCATCCCAAAATTCTACAGAAAAATCAGGTAGCCGAGTTCCAGGATGCGGGCATCGTATAATGGCTATTACCTCAGCCTTCCAAGCTGATGATGTGGGTTCGATTCCCACTGCCCGCTCCAAGATGTGCTGATATAGCTCAGTTGGTAGAGCGCACCCTTGGTAAGGGTGAGGTCGGCAGTTCGAATCTGCCTATCAGCACCACTTCTTAATTTCTCGCCCCCTGATTTTCTTTCTGTTCTGGATTCAACGAGCAAATGCTTGGTTGATGTGGTGATACCACCGATTTATCCGTGTCTTAGAGGGACAATCGATGTCTAAAGAAAAGTTTGAACGTACAAAACCGCACGTTAACGTCGGTACTATCGGCCACGTTGACCACGGTAAAACTACCCTGACTGCAGCGATCACTACCGTACTGGCTAAAACCTACGGCGGTTCTGCACGTGCTTTCGACCAGATCGATA
>NZ_JALBYS010000073.1:0-5373 GCF_022678525.1 Serratia sp. PGPR-27
AGCTACCTGCTCGGAATCATAGGTAATACGCGACAGCAAAGTCCCGGTGGACTGCTGATCGAAGAAGGCCACCGGCATTCTCATCATGTGGCCAAACAGGCGGCGGCGCATTTGCATCACCACCATGCCGGAAACCCAGGAAATGCAGTAGCTTGAAACAAAACTGGTCACGCCGCGCATCAACATCAGCGCAATCACCGCCAACGGCATCCATACCAGCACGCTGCTGTCGGTTTTTCCAAACCCATCGTCCAATAGCGGTTTAAGCAGAGACAGCATCAGCGTGTCCCCCGCTGCGTTCATAATCAACGCAATGGCGGCCACAATCAGCCCGGTCTTAAAAGGAGTGATCATCGGCCAGAGTCGACGGAACGTCTGCCAGGTCGAGAGATCTTTATCATTCATCATGCAAATACCAGCATCGGAAGAAATAGCGGCCTATTTTACTCATTATCACCCTCTACGCCAAACCGCTGATGGTACCAACGGGGCATTAATTGTTCGCGAAAGCCTTTAATTTGCCAATCGTTGTCGAAAAAAAGTACCGATAACTGACCGGAGCGCGTCGTATCGCGCCATTGGATGCCATTTGCCCGGTATCTGGCGACCACTTTCCGCGCCGGCAATCGCCATTTGTTGTAACGCGATGCGGACGCCAGCGCCGCTTCGGGATTGACCGCGCGCAGAAACGGCGGCGTCGAGGACGTCTTGCTGCCGTGATGCCCCACCTGCAACACCGTAGCCGCCAAGCGATCGCGCCGCAACCGTAACAGCTGCGCCTCCGCCTGCTTTTCCGCATCGCCGGTGAGCAGCAAACTGAATTGCCCATCGTCGATGCGGATCACGCAGGAGTCGTCATTGACCGGCCTTTTGCGCGTTTTCGGTGGCCACAGCACCTCGAATTGCAGCGATTGCCAGCGCCAACGCTCACCGGCGACGCAGGGCAAGTGTCCTTCCCCGCGTATCGGGCTGCGCACCGTCGCCTGAGGAAATGCCCGCCGCATCACCGGCAGCCCGCCGATATGATCGAGGTGAATATGGCTGATAATGATCTGCTCCAGTTCAATATTCCGCCAGTTCAGCATCGGTAAGATATGCCGTTCGGCGGCGCTGCCCGCGGGCCAACGATCGCCGGTATCGTACAGTATCCCCTTGCCGTTTTGCTCGAGAACCACCGCCAACCCGTGCCCGACATCAAGCATATCGACGCGCCAGCGATAGTCCGGCGCTTTGCCACGCCACAACACGCAGCATATCGCCACCGCCGCCAGCCCCGGCGCACAGCGCCACCACCAATGAAAGCGCCAGCAGATAACGATAAGCCATCCCGCTATGCTGGCCAGCAGCGAGGCGGCCCCCAAATCCACCCAACCGCGTTGCAGGTAATGCAGCGGCACAAACACCCCGCTCAACGTGAAATCTGCCAACCACCAAAGCCCGTAACTTAGCGAGGGGAAGACGCCGCCGATCACCGCCAGCAAAATCAACGGCACCGTCACCAATGAGACGATGGGCACAGCCCAAAGATTGGCAGGCAGCGAGGTCAGCGTCAGACCTAAAAACAGCGCGACCTGCATCGGCACCAGCAACAACGTCATGCCCAACTGAATATGCAGCCAGCGTACCGGCGCCCAATACCAGGCCGAGCGAAATCGCTCGCTGAGCGGTGCCCATTCAAACCAAAAAATCAAACACCCCACCGCCAGCACCGACAGCCAAAAACTGTCTGACAAAACCGCCAACGGATCGCACAGCAAAATCAGCCCGATACACCACAGCCACACTTGCCAGGAAGAACAATGAACGCCGCGCAAGCGCAACAGCATCCACAGCGTCATCGCCAACGCGGTACGCACCGCCGGCGGTTGGGCGCCCACCAACCAAACATAGATCAGCGTCGCCACCCAGCCTGCGACCAATGGAAAGCGATAGCCAATCAAATGGGCGGGAAGAAAAAACTGCAGCGCTCGCAACGCGGCCCAGAACAAAATGGCGACCATCGCCACATGCAACCCTGAAATGGCCATCAGGTGAGCGATGCCGGTTTTCAGCATCAGCGTGCGCAAAGCCTGCTCCAGCGCGGTTCGTTCCCCAAACGCCAGCGCCAGCAATACCGCCTTGTAACGCAATTCACCGATGTTAGTTTCCGCATGGCTGATGATGCGCTGACGCAGCCCGCAGTCGCCATCCAGCAAACGAGCCTGCCTGACCCGCCCCGTCAACGGCTGGCGCTGGGCAATCGCCCAACGTTGGCTGTCAAATCCGCCTTCATTGAGCTTGCCATGTACCGGCCGCAGGCGCAGTTTCAATTGCCAACGCTGCCCGGCACACAGCCGCTGCCGTTCGGGAGCCCACGTCGTGGTAAACGCCAGCGCAGGCGCCAACCAATGACCGTCGACCCGCTCGATGCGCATCAGCGTCTGTTTACTGGCGGCGGGCTCCAGCGCGACGCTGCTCACCTGCACCACCGCCGTCACGTCCGGCATGCGAGTTAAGCGCTCCATTTGCCCGAGCAGGCTTCCGGCGTTGAAAACCGCCCATGTGAATCCCAATCCCAGGCAGGCCAAATAGCGGCAGAACGGCCAACGCGCGCGCAACAGCAAGCAGCCGACAAACAGCATCGGCCACAGCAGCCATAGTTCTGGCAACTGCGGTAAAATCAGCAGCGGCAAGATGCCGCAGATAACGGCGAATATCGCCAGATCCAGCGAAATTTTGATCGTTCTTCTCCCATCGCACCCGCCACGCGCACAAGCGCGTTACGGCAGGCAAACAGGATGAGTCAAGCGGCATGCCGCGACCAGCGGGCTTTAGCGAGAATGCGGCGAGCGCGCCAGGGTAAGAGAGGTTTATGCAGCAACTACACCGCAAATGCGGCGCAGTACGCAATTCACAAGCGTATCGTGGAGAATCGCAGGCGAAAAAAAACGGCGCCTTACAGGCACCGTTTTATATTCTTTACAAGCAACAACGCTATGATCAGTCAGCGACTAGCCATAGATATTGGCGCGGTCACGCAACTCTTTGCCTGGTTTGAAGTGAGGAACGTACTTGCCGTCCAGCTCGACTTTGTCACCGGTTTTCGGGTTGCGGCCTACACGCGGGGCACGGTAGTGAAGAGAAAAACTGCCGAATCCGCGGATCTCAATGCGTTCGCCCTCGGCCAGCGTAGCGGCCATGTGCTCAAGCATCTCTTTCACTGCATCCTCAACGGCCTTCGCCGGAATATGAGATTGCTGGCCAGCAAGTCTTTCAATAAGTTCAGACTTGGTCATAGTACCTCCAAGCTTTGCAGCTAAACTACCGTATTGGGGCGGTCAGCGACCGCCCCCCGTCATTACTCGCCTTTAGCCGCTTTGAAAGCTTCAGCCATTGCGTTAGAGAAGTTGCCTTCTTCCTGTTTGTTGTTAACAGTTGCGATGGCGTCTTTCTCGTCAGCTTCGTCCTTAGCACGTACGGACAGGCTTACAACGCGGTTCTTACGGTCAACGCCGGTGAATTTAGCTTCAACTTCGTCACCTACGTTCAGAACCAGAGTTGCATCTTCAATGCGGTCGCGAGAGGCTTCAGATGCACGCAGGTAACCTTCTACGCCGCCTGCCAATTCAACTGTAGCACCTTTGGCGTCAACTGCAGTGACTTTACCAGTAACAATAGCACCTTTCTTGTTCATAGACAGGTAGTTATTGAACGGGTCTTCAGCCAGTTGCTTCACGCCCAGGGAGATACGCTCGCGCTCTGCGTCAACTTGCAGAACAACCGCAGCGATTTCGTCGCCTTTCTTGTATTCACGTACTGCTTCTTCGCCTGCAACGTTCCAGGAGATGTCAGACAGGTGAACCAGGCCGTCGATGCCGCCGTCCAGGCCGATGAAGATACCGAAGTCAGTGATAGACTTGATTTTACCTTCAACGCGGTCGCCCTTGTTGTGGGTTTCTGCGAACTGCTGCCATGGGTTGGATTTGCACTGCTTCAGGCCCAGGGAGATACGACGACGTTCTTCATCGATGTCCAGAACCATCACTTCCACTACGTCGCCCACGTTAACAACTTTGGACGGATGGATGTTTTTGTTGGTCCAATCCATTTCAGAAACGTGTACCAGACCTTCAACGCCTTCTTCGATTTCTACGAAGCAGCCGTAATCAGTCAGGTTGGTTACACGGCCAGTCAGCTTGGTGCCTTCTGGGTAACGTTTCGCGATAGCAACCCATGGATCTTCGCCCAGCTGTTTCAGGCCCAGGGATACACGAGTACGCTCGCGGTCGAACTTCAGCACTTTAACAGTGATTTCATCGCCAACATTGACGATTTCGCTTGGGTGCTTAACGCGTTTCCAAGCCATGTCAGTGATGTGCAGCAGGCCGTCTACGCCGCCCAGATCAACGAATGCACCGTAGTCAGTGAGGTTCTTAACGATACCTTTAACTTCCATGCCTTCCTGCAGGTTTTCCAGCAGTTGATCGCGCTCAGCGCTGTTCTCGGATTCGATAACCGCACGGCGAGAAACGACAACGTTGTTGCGCTTCTGATCCAGCTTGATGACTTTGAACTCAAGCTCTTTGCCTTCCAGGTGCAGAGTGTCACGTACCGGACGCACGTCAACCAGGGAACCTGGCAGGAACGCGCGGATGCCGTTCAGCTCGACGGTGAAGCCACCCTTCACTTTGCCGTTGATAACACCGGTTACAGTCTCAGCTTCTTCGTAGGCTTTTTCCAGCGTGATCCAAGCTTCGTGACGCTTAGCTTTCTCACGGGACAGCAGGGTTTCACCGAAGCCGTCTTCAACAGCATCCAGAGCAACGTCAACTTCGTCACCAACCTGGATTTCCAGCTCGCCCTGGGCGTTTTTGAATTGCTCAGCCGGGATGGCAGACTCAGATTTCAGACCGGCGTCAACCAGTACGATATCTTTGTCGATAGCAACAACGACGCCACGAACGATGGAACCCGGGCGGGTTTCGATTTCTTTTAAGGATTCTTCAAAGAGTTGAGCGAAAGATTCAGTCATGTTGTTAATCTTCAGGGTTCTTTAGTTTAACGTCCATTTAGCGTCCCGCCGAATGGGGTTGTTTCACATACCCCGCCATTGGCTCCATGCCGACAGGGTTTAAGGTTACAGGGGTAAAATTTTACCCGATATATTGCGATACCGCTATGACAAATATGACAAAAAGCCAATAGCGCCGCCGCGCTTATTGCTGCGGCAACGCCAACACTTTCTGTGCATACGTCAACGCCTGCCGGATCACTTCTTCGATCGACATGCTGGTAGAATCCAGCACGAGGGCGTCAGAAGCGGGCACCAGAGGCGCGATAGGCCGATTACGGTCACGGTCGTCCCGTTCCTTTATCTCGGCTAAAAGACGTTCA
>NZ_JALBYS010000074.1:0-3683 GCF_022678525.1 Serratia sp. PGPR-27
ATGGATCGCTTGCTGACTCGTGAATCCTTCCATTTGATGGTGCTCGATCTGATGTTGCCGGGTGAAGACGGCCTGTCCATCTGCCGCCGCCTGCGCAGCCAGAGCAACCCGATGCCAATCATTATGGTCACCGCCAAAGGCGAAGAGGTCGATCGCATCGTGGGGCTGGAAATCGGCGCCGACGACTACATTCCTAAACCGTTCAACCCGCGTGAGCTGTTGGCTCGTATCCGCGCGGTGCTGCGCCGTCAGGCGAACGAACTGCCGGGCGCGCCTTCGCAGGAAGAGGCGGTGATCGCGTTCGGCAAATTCAAACTGAACCTCGGCACCCGCGAGATGTTCCGCGAAGACGAGCCGATGCCGTTGACCAGCGGCGAGTTCGCGGTACTGAAGGCGCTGGTCAGCCACCCGCGTGAACCGCTGTCGCGCGATAAGCTGATGAACCTGGCGCGTGGCCGCGAATACAGCGCCATGGAACGCTCCATCGACGTGCAGATCTCTCGTCTGCGCCGTATGGTTGAAGAAGATCCGGCGCATCCGCGTTATATCCAGACCGTGTGGGGTCTCGGCTACGTCTTCGTCCCGGACGGCAGTAAGGCATGAGGCGATTGCGCTTTTCACCGCGTAGCTCATTTGCCCGAACTCTGTTGTTGATCGTCACCTTGCTGTTTGTCAGCCTGGTGACGACCTATCTGGTGGTGCTGAACTTCGCCATCCTACCCAGCCTGCAGCAGTTCAACAAGGTATTGGCCTACGAAGTGCGTATGCTGATGACCGATCGGCTGCAGCTGGAGGACGGCACGTTGCTGGAAGTGCCGCCGGCGTTCCGCCGTGAGATTTACCGCGAACTGGGCATCTCTCTCTACACCAACTCGGCGGCGGAGGAGAGCGGCCTGCGCTGGGCGCAGCACTACCAGTTCCTCAGCCAGCAGATGGCGCAGCAGCTCGGCGGGCCAACCGATGTGCGGGTGGAGGTGAACAAGAACTCCCCGGTGGTGTGGCTGAAAACCTGGCTGCAGCCCGATATCTGGGTGCGCGTGCCGCTGACGGAAATCCACCAGGGCGACTTCTCGCCGCTGTTCCGCTATACGCTGGCGATCATGCTGCTGGCGATCGGCGGCGCCTGGCTGTTTATTCGTATTCAAAACCGCCCGCTGGTGGAGCTGGAACATGCGGCGCTGCAGGTGGGCAAGGGCATTATTCCGCCGCCGCTGCGCGAGTATGGCGCTTCCGAAGTGCGGTCGGTGACTCGCGCATTCAATCAGATGGCGTCGGGCGTCAAACAGCTGGCGGATGACCGCACGTTGCTGATGGCCGGGGTCAGCCACGACCTGCGCACGCCGTTGACGCGCATCCGGCTGGCGACGGAGATGATGAGCGCCGAAGACGGCTATCTGGCTGAGTCGATCAATAAAGACATCGAAGAGTGCAACGCCATCATCGAGCAGTTCATCGATTATCTGCGCACCGGGCAGGAAATGCCGACCGAAAGCAGCGATCTGAACGCCATTTTAGGCGAAGTGGTCGCGGCCGAGAGCGGCTATGAGCGGGTGATTGAAACCGCGCTGTCGCCGGGCGAGCTGATGATGAATGTGCATCCGCTGTCGATTAAGCGGGCGGCGGTGAATATGGTGGTGAACGCGGCGCGTTACGGCAACGGCTGGATCAAGGTCAGCAGCGGCCGTGAGCTGCAGCGCGGCTGGTTCCAGGTGGAAGATGACGGGCCGGGCATCAAGCCGGAAGAGTTGAAGCACCTGTTGCAGCCGTTCGTACGCGGAGACAGCGCGCGCAGCACCAGCGGCACCGGTCTGGGGCTGGCGATCGTGCAGCGCATTATCGACGCGCATGACGGCGAACTGGATATCGGCACCAGCGAGCGCGGCGGGCTGTTGATCCGCGCGTATATTCCGTTGCCGATGGAGAAAAAAGAGTCGACCAACGGCCATCAAACGGCCAGGGAAAACGCCTGACCTCTGGTGTGGGCCGCGCCGCTGCGGCCCCGTCAGGACTTTCTGCTCATCACGTAGTATTCCGCCGCATCTTCATGCAACCGACGGCCGGTCGGCGCCTGCCACGGATCGATTAACTCGATGCCGCAGTGGAGGAAGTCTTTAGTATTGCGGGTGGCCAGGGCGGCGCCGTAATGCAGGCAGGTGGCGGCGATTTGGGTATCCGGCATGCTCATCGCTTTACCCAGCAGCCGATTCCTTGCCGTCAATTCCGCGTATTGCATCGCGCACAGCCCATCAAACGGTAATATCTGCCCCTCGAACTTCAATTCAATGGCGTCCGCCAATTTCAGCTTGAGATCCCGCTGGCGCTTGCCGTCAGGCATGCAGGCCACGCCGCTGAACAGTTCGGCGAGGACAATGGCGCTGAGATAGAGCTCGTCATTGTCCTTTTCATTTAACCAGTTAATGACGTTGTAGTACGGGCTGGGACGCAGCGTTTCTGAAATGACGTTGGTGTCGATAATGATCATGCGTTGTCATCTTCATCATCAAAGGTGACGATGCGTGGCGGCACGGCGTCACGCGGTGGGATCTCCAGCTCAACGCCGCCGAATTCGGCGAAGTGCTGATGCATCCAGGTACCCAATCCATAGCGCGGCGGCTTTTTCACCAGCGCCTGTTTCAGGATCATGCGCGCTTCCTCTTCCATGGAGTGGCCGTTTTTCGCCGCTGAGATACGCAGCAGCTCTTTGATTTCGTCGTCCAGATTTCTGACGGTGATAGTCGCCATTTAAACCTCCTTTGCTATCAATGATTGCATTGACTTATTTTCTCGTCTTGCCGATTAAAAAGCAATCGATAAAAATAAAAAAAGGCGCGGGATCCGCGCCTTAGCTGAAGAGGTAATGCTACCGAATTACAGCTTCGGGCCAGCGCTGACCAGCGCGGCGCCTGCAGGCGTATCGGTGTATTTGTCGAAGTTGGTGATGAAGCGCTCGGCCAGATCCTGCGCTTTTTCCTGCCACTGCTCGAGGCTGGCGTAGGTATTGCGCGGATCGAGGATCTCCGGATTCACGCCCGGCAGCGCGGTCGGCATCGCCAGATCGAAGATCGGCAGAGTGACGGTTTCCGCCTTGTCGATCTCACCGCTCAGGATGGCGTCGATGATGCCGCGCGTATCTTTGATCGAGATGCGTTTGCCGGTGCCGTTCCAGCCGGTGTTGACCAGGTAAGCCTGGGCGCCGGCGGCCTGCATGCGTTTCACCAGCACTTCGGCGTACTGCGTCGGGTGCAGCGACAGGAACGCGGCGCCGAAGCAGGCGGAGAAGGTTGGCGTCGGTTCGGTTACGCCGCGCTCGGTGCCGGCCAGTTTGGCGGTGAAGCCGGACAGGAAGTGGTACTGAGTCTGGTTGGCGGTCAGACGCGATACCGGCGGCAGCACGCCGAAAGCGTCGGCGGTCAGGAAGATCACCTTGGTGGCGTGACCCGCCTTGGACACCGGCTTGACGATGTTCTGGATATGATAGATCGGGTAAGAAACGCGGGTGTTTTCGGTTTTCGAACCGTCATTGAAGTCGATGCTGCCGTCGGCCAGCACGGTGACGTTTTCCAGCAGCGCATCGCGTTTGATGGCGTGGTAGATGTCCGGCTCGGCTTCTTCAGACAGCTTGATGGTCTTGGCGTAGCAGCCGCCTTCGAAGTTGAACACGCCGTCGTCGTCCCAGCCGTGCT
>NZ_JALBYS010000075.1:0-3141 GCF_022678525.1 Serratia sp. PGPR-27
ACTTTGGACACCAGATGGGCGTTTTTCCACAGGTAGTCGCGCACCTTGGCCAGCAGCGCGGCGTCTTCGGCGAAGCGCTCCATCAGGATATAGCGCGCGCCGTCGAGGGCGGCTTTCACGTCCGCCACGCCCTTCTCGGCATCGACGTAGCGTTCAGCCAGTTGTTCCGGCTGCTGTTGCGGATCCTGCCACAGCGTATCCGCCAGCGGTTCCAGGCCGGCTTCGATGGCGATCTGGCCACGGGTGCGGCGCTTCGGTTTGTACGGCAGGTAGAGGTCTTCGAGTTCGGTCTTGCTCAGCGTGGCGTTGATCGCCCCCGCCAATTGTTCAGTCAGTTTGCCCTGTTCATCGATCGACTTCAGGATGGTCTGGCGACGATCTTCCAGTTCACGCAGATAACCCAGGCGGGTTTCCAGCTGGCGCAGTTGGGTGTCGTCCAGGCCCCCGGTGACTTCCTTACGATAGCGTGCAATAAAGGGCACGGTATTACCTTCATCCAGCAGACGGATGGCGGAGTCGACTTGCTCCGGCCGGGCCTGCAGTTCTGTTGCAATAATGCGGCTCAGTGGGTCATTCATAGGTCTGGTATCTGTATTGAGATCGGTGAATAAACAGGGGACAGTTATACGGATTGATCGGGGAAAATGCCAGCGAAGCGGGCCGCCGCCGCGCGGCCGCGGCATGGAGAACAGCGCAGACGGCGGCGTTGGCGGCGGTTAGGAAAAAGCTGAAAGCTTACTTCGGGTAGTTTATCTCGTTAACGTACCACTGCGCCTCGCCCAGCGGGGTATTGACGGTGGCGACGTCCCCGACCTCTTTTTTCAGCAGGGCGCGCGCCATCGGCGCATCGATGGAGATGTAATCCTTGCGGCCGAAAATCTCGTCGTAACCGACGATGCGAAAGCGTTTGGTTTCGCCGTCTTCGTTCTCCACCTCTACCCAGGCGCCGAAGAACACTTTGCCTTCCTGCTGCGGTGAATAATCGACGATCTTCAACTGCTCCAGGCATTTGGTCAGATAGCGGACGCGGCGATCGATCTCGCGCAGCCGCTTCTTGTTGTATTGGTAGTCGGCGTTTTCGCTTCTGTCGCCCAGGCTGGCGGCCCAGGTCACTTTCTTGGTCACCTCGGGGCGTTCTTCGCGCCAGAGGTAATCCAGCTCTTGTTTGAGCTTGTCATACCCTTCACGGGTTATCAGTTGAGTTCTCATCGTGATTTATCTTTATGGGGCCACCGCCACAGTGTACGTGAATGCGGGGGGCTTTAGAAATGGCGCGCGGGCCTGTGCCTTGTCGCACGGTTTTTATTCAGTTTGCGCAGCTTTTAACGATCGGGAGTATGCTTAGCGTAGCGGAAAAGGAATGTGACGAAAGGAGGATATCTGGCGAGAGAGACAAGGAATTTTGGCGCACAACCCAACACATTGAAGGTATTACCGCATGGAATTTAAAGATTACTACGCCACGATGGGCGTTGAGCCCAACGCCGATCTGAAAACCATCAAAACGGCCTACCGTCGGCTGGCGCGTAAATATCACCCTGACGTGAGCACTGAAGACGATGCCGAAAGCAAGTTCAAGGAAGTGGCCGAAGCCTATGAGGTGCTGAAGGACGAGGAGCGCCGCGCCGAGTACGATCAGATCCGGCTGCACCGCAACGATCCGAACTTTGGCCGCCAGGCGCGCGGCGATCACGGCGGCTATCAGCAGAGCGCTTCATGGCACGGCGGCGGCGCCGACGCGCAAGACTTCTCCGATTTCTTCGAAAGCATGTTCGGCGGGCGGGCGGCGGGCGGGCATCGCTCTGCTTCGCACTCGCACGGCGGGCATGGCTTCCGCGGCCAGGATCTGGAGATGGAGGTGCCGCTGTTCCTCGAGGAAACGCTGCATGGCCAAAGCCGCGAGATTTCCTACAAGTTGCCGGTGTACGACGAACTGGGGCGGCAGGTAAGCGAAGCCAGCAAGACGCTGAACGTGAAAATTCCGGCCGGCGTGGGCGACGGCGAGCGCATTCGCCTCAAGGGGCAGGGCGTTGCCGGCGTGGGCGGCGGCCAGAACGGCGACCTGTATCTGGTCATCCGCCTTGCGCCGCATCCGCTGTTCGAGATCGACGGCCACAACCTGAGCATCGTGGCGCCGCTCGCTCCGTGGGAAGCGGCGCTCGGCGCCAGCATTGAGGTGCCGACGCTGACCGGCAAAATCGCGCTGACCGTGCCGGCCGGCAGCCAGAGCGGCAAACGGCTGCGGGTCAAGGGCAAAGGGCTGGCGGGCAAGAAAGAGCCCGGCGATCTGTATGTCATTCTCAAGGTGGTGATGCCGCCGAAGCCGAACGAGAAGGCCAGCGCCCTGTGGCGGGAACTGGCTGAACAGGCGGCGTTCAACCCGCGCGCGGAATGGGAGTAAAGCAGATGATGAAAAAAGAGATCACTTTCACCGTGGTGGAATTGTGTCAGAGGGTGGAGATTTCAGAGGACGAGCTGGTCGAGATCGTCGGCCTGGGCGTTATCGTGCCGCTGGAGCCGGCGCAGCCGCGCTGGGAGTTTGATTATCCGGCGCTGAGCCATCTGCAGCGCGCGCGCAGGCTGCGTGCCGAGCTGGATCTGGACTGGCCGGGGATCGCCATGGCGCTGACGCTGCTCGACCGGGTTGACGCCCTACAGCAAGAGAACCGGCAGCTGCGCCGGCAGCTGGCGCGTTTCCTGCAGACTTCCTGACCCGACAGCTGAACGCCACCGGTCGGTTCGCCGGTGGCGAAATTGTGCAAAATTGGGCCGTCACCCCACATTGCGCCGATAAAGGGCGAAATTTTAACGAACCCCCGTCGACATTCACTGAAAATTGTTGATAAATGGGGAAAAGAATAAGCTTTGTAACAATTTCGTCTAGAATACATACCATTAAACGCTGTCTCAAATGGCAAGGTTTTCTAACAATATTCGAGTCAGGCAATAAAGCCTTTGGGAGTAATACCATGCAAGAGAATCATAAGATCCTGGTTGTCGATGATGACATGCGCCTGCGCGCGCTTTTAGAACGTTATTTAACCGAGCAGGGCTTCCAGGTTCGCAGCGTTGCCAACGCTGAGCAAATGGATCGCTTGCTGACTCGTGAATCCTTCCATTTGATGGTGCTCGATCTGATGT
>NZ_JALBYS010000076.1:0-3001 GCF_022678525.1 Serratia sp. PGPR-27
AACCGTCGACCTCTTGCATGCCATGCAAGCGCTCTCCCAGCTGAGCTATAGCCCCGTTCCACAATCACTTTGTGCTGTGAACGGGGCGCATAATATGAAACCCGCTCAAAGCTGTCAACGGCTAAATTGAATTACTGAATCAAGCGTTGAAAAAGCCGCCAAATCAGCATCTTTGGCGCCAAAAAATCATCACTTTGCGCAGAGTTCATCCATTTTGCGCGCTACATCTCAAAATGGCGAAAGACCCTGCATATCACGTTGATTTTTAATTAACGGAATGTTAGCGAAATGCGCTTGAGTCGGACTACCGAGCGGCATAGACTGCCCGCGCCATAAACTTCATTACTATAAACCGAGTCCGTCATGTCTTTGCATTCACCAAAAGAAATCGCCGCCCTCGCCGTTCAGGCCGGGGTAAACAAAAGCCGCGCCCCGCTCGCTAATCTGCTGATTCTGGGCTTTCTCGCCGGCGCCTTTATCGCCACCGGCTTCCTGCTGGATATTCACGTCATCGGCACCCTGCCGGCCGAATGGGGCTCTTTCGGCGCGCTGTTGGGCGCAGCGGTGTTCCCGATCGGCCTGATCCTGACCATTCTGGCCGGCGGCGAACTGCTGACCGGCAACATGATGACCTTGCCAATGGCCTGGTTCGCTCGTGAAATCCCCGCCATCGCCGTGCTGCGCAACTGGTTTTGGGTCACCCTGGCCAACCTGGCCGGCAGCGTGGCCGTCGCCTACTTTTTCGGCCACCTGCTGGGCCTGACCGAAGGCGCGTTTTTGCATAAGACGCTGGCGATCGCGCAGGCCAAAGTGGATGCGGACTTCCTGCACGCCTTCATCTCCGGCGTCGGCTGCAACTGGCTGGTGTGCCTGGCGGTGTGGTTAGCCTTCGCCAGCAAAGATGTGCCGGGCAAAGTGATCGGCATGTGGTTCCCGGTCATGGCTTTTGTCGCCATCGGCTTCCAGCACGTGGTGGCGAATATGTTCATCATCCCGGCGGCCATCTTCGCCGGCGGCATGGGCTGGGAGCAGTATCTGCCTAATTTCGTCGCGGTATTTCTCGGCAATGCGCTGGGCGGCGCCGGCTTTGTCGGGCTGATGTATTTCCTCGCCTATCGCCCCGGTTTGCCGGCCAGCGAACACGCCTGACAACCGCCATGAAAAAAGCCCCGGGATTGCTCCTCGGGGCTTTTTCTTTATGGCGTAGCAGCGAATCAGGCTTGCGCTTCGCGCTCAGCGATGTAAGCCAGCGCCATATCGATGCGCTGCAGCGAACGCTTCTGGCCGATCGCATGCACGGTCACGTCCATGCCCGGCGACTGGCCGGCGCCGGTCACCGCCACGCGCAGCGGCATGCCGACTTTGCCCATGCCGACGCCCAGCTCATCCGCCGTGCCCTGAATGGCGTCGTGCACGTTTTCCGGCGTCCAGACGGTGATGGCGGCCAGCTTGGCGCGCACCGCTTCCAGCGGCTGACGCGCGACCGGACGCAGGTGCTTCTTGGCGGCATCGGCGTCGAACTCGCTGAAGTCTTCGTAGAAGTAACGGCAAGACTCCGCCATTTCCTTCAGCGTCTTGCAACGCTCGCCCAGCAGCTTGACGATGTCCTTCAGTTCCGGACCGTTGCGGGTTTCAAGACCCAGTTGCTCAACGTGCCACGCCAGATGCACCGCCACTTCTTCCGCCGGCATATGGTTGATGTAGTGATGGTTCAGCCACTGCAGCTTCTCGGTGTTGAACGCGCTGGCGGATTTGTTGATCGCTTCCAGCGTGAAGAACTCTTTCATCTCGTCGATGGAGAAGATCTCCTGATCGCCATGGGACCAGCCCAGACGCACCAGGTAGTTCAGCAGCGCCTGCGGCAGATAGCCGTCGTCGCGGTACTGCATCACGCCCACGGCGCCGTGACGTTTGGACAGCTTTTTACCGTCGTCGCCGAGGATCATCGACACGTGCGCGTATTCCGGCACCGGCGCGCCCAGCGCTTTCAGAATGTTGATCTGGCGCGGGGTGTTGTTGATGTGGTCTTCACCGCGGATCACATGGGTGATTTCCATGTCCCAGTCATCGACAACGACGCAGAAGTTATAGGTTGGCGAACCGTCGGTGCGGCGGATGATCAGATCGTCCAGCTCCTGGTTGCTGAATTCGATCGGGCCACGAATTTTATCGTCGAAGATCACCGACCCTTCCTGCGGGTTGCGGAAGCGCACCACGTGCGGTTCGTCGTCGGTGTGGCTGCACTGGCTGTCGCGGCAGTGGCCGTCGTAACGCGGCTTTTCGCCATTTTCCATCTGCTTCTCGCGCAGCGCTTCCAGACGTTCCTTGGAGCAATAGCATTTATAGGCCGTGCCCTGCTCCAGCATCTCATCGATGACCGCGTTGTAGCGATCGAAACGCTTGGTCTGGAAATACGGGCCTTCATCCCAATCCAGGTTCAACCAGTTCATGCCATCCATAATTGCGTCGATCGCGTCCTGGGTAGAACGTTCCAGATCGGTATCTTCGATACGCAGAACGAACTCACCGCCCGCATGGCGGCTGAACAACCAGGAATAAAGTGCGGTACGCGCGCCGCCGACGTGAAGATAGCCGGTCGGGCTCGGTGCAAAACGGGTTTTGATTTTCATTGGGTTCACTGCCTTATTACGCAACGCGTGTCGGCGGTTGCCGACGATTGCTCGGAATTGAAAAAAGAGTGGACGACATTGTATCACCACGCGCTAATTCCTCAACGCCGACACGATATTGCACCGGTCGATTTCGCGCGTTTTGCGGCGAGTTTCGCATAGCATCGCGCAAAGAATCGGCGCTGCTGGCGATTATTATCGCGCCCTGCCTAAATTTGCGGCGAACGATTGAAATCATTTTAAAAACCGTTGACTCACTTTGAACTATCCCTATAATGCGACTCCAATAAGACGGGGCGATTAGCTCAGTTGGTAGAGCATCTCCTTTACACGGAGGGGGTCGGCGGTTCGAGCCCGTCATCACCCACCAT
>NZ_JALBYS010000077.1:0-2736 GCF_022678525.1 Serratia sp. PGPR-27
CCATTTTAGCGGCTAAAATCCGCCGAACCCGGCAAAAGTGGCAATGTCGTAACGGTGAACGGGCGGACAAACCCTTTGTCCGGTCGTGAAGCGTTAGCGGGGTGTCGGGGCGCAGCCCTGACAATGTTTTGGGTACCCGGCCATCACTGGGCGGTACTCCAAAAACACATCTTGTCCCGTGCGTTTTGTCACCGTCACAAAGTGGCGGTGCTACAAAACATATCCTGTCCGCTCTTTTGCCCTACAGATACGTTGGCCATAGCGAGGACGCGCCCCATTCAGCGACAGTGATATTCCGCTTCCTCGCTCATTCGCTCACTGCGTTCGGTTATGAGACTGCGGCGAGCGGGGCGGATAAGAATGTGGGGGGATAAGGATTGAAAAAGGCGAAAAGAAGAGGAGGCGTTGCCGTTTTTCCATAGGCTCCGCCCCCCTGACAAGCATCACAAAATCTGACGCTCAAATCAGTGGTGGCGAAACCCGACAGGACTATAAAGATCCCAGGCGTTTCCCCCTGGTAGCTCCCTCGTGCGCTCTCCTGTTCCTGCCTTTCGGTTTACCGGTGTCATTCCGCTGTTATGGCCGCGTTTATCTCATTCCACGCCTGACACTCAGTTCCGGGTAGGCAGTTCGCTCCAAGCTGGACTGTATGCACGAACCCCCCGTTCAGTCCGACCGCTGCGTCTGTTCCGGTAACTATCAACTTGAGTCCAACCCGGAAAGACACGACTTATCGCCACTGGCAGCGGCCACTGGTAGACAGGATGTGCGAGAGATGTATCGAGAGTTCTTGAAGTGGTGGCCTGACTGCGGCTACACTGAAAGGACAGATTTGGTGACATGTCTCGCACAAGACTGTTACCACGGTTCAGAAACTTGCCGGTTTACTGAACCTTCGAAAAACCACCTTGCCGGGTGGTTTTTTCGTTTACAGGACAAGAGACTACGACGATAAACAAAGGATCTCAAGAAGATCATGACAAACCCGTGAAGTTGACAAGTGGCATGGGTAAGTGGACAATATACCTGTCAGCACAAACCGGAACCTTGAAAGAGGGGTGCTGATGCCGGGGGAAAACCCTCCTAGCCAGTGAGCGGGATAACGAAAGGCCAGACCGAAATTTTTGCAGTAAAACAAAGGCGCCTTGGGCGCTTTTTGTTTTTTATACGATTTTCTTCCCCTGTAACCTCTGCTCCAAAACATACCTGAACCTCAAATTCCGTCCTTTGTTGACCCCCCCCCATTCATCAAGCGTATATGCTGTAACAACATGTATGCGAAGAAAATTATCTTTACCTTCAGGCTTTCTTATCTCCATTAGAATGAAGTCATCATGATGGTTAAGGTGGTAATACCGCTGCCCTTGCCCCTTGGAAATAAAGGCCGTTATGTACTCTCCGTTTTCTATCGCTGACAGTATCCGCTGCACGATAGTCTTACTTCCTTCGTATCTTTCCTGGCAGAAATGCCGAGTTTCACCTCTGAAATTCATTACCTTTCCGACTTGCTTTTGGTCAGTAAATACATGAAACCCGAAGCTAATCTCAAGCTCAGCCTGCACCCCAGAAACCTCAACCTTATGCAGCTGAGGGTGCAGGTGTGTCATCGAGAAAACTTCACGCCCTGTATTAACATCATTCCATACCGTACCTGCCATTTCTTACTCCCATGAGGACTTCACCTCGATTACCCGTTCAGCAAAAGTGTTATAGGTTTTCCCTTTCGTTATTTTCCCTTCATCCAGTAGTTTCTTTACCGCAACCAGCGGATGAACAATTAACACGTTGTGGAACTCACCGGAGCTACCTTCCCGGCATGATATGAATCCCAGCTCTTTTAATTTCCGCATTCTCCCCGTCCATGTTGTTACCCCCCTTGCACTGGCAAAGCCTGATTCTAAAGCCAGCACAGTCTTATCCCTTATCTCTATCAGGCCTTCGTCTGAACCCCTGAACCACAGCGCTAGGTAGGTACTTGAAAGTGGGCTTCCCTTTGATAACTCATCCATAAGAACACCTAGTAATGGAAGATAACGAGGTACTGTTATGAAGCCATCGTTTCGAGGTCGGTCATTACGATCCCATGTTTCAATTTCCTCCCCTTCCCATAATGTATTTATCAGTTCGATTCTTCTTTCAGACTGGTTACGTTTCCCTGCTCTTTGTGCCCTGACTGACATACTCGCCTCCTGTTAATGCGTGAGAGCTAATTTACCAAAAAACCCTTATAAATCAATAACTTTTATAAGTTTCCTTGAACAATTACTTCCGGTTTTTATTTTTTCTTATTATAAAAAATGCAATATTTATTACACAAAAGGAAGTAACAAGTAATAAATATTACAAACATAAAATGCATACATATGATTTAAAAATAATTTTTATTTAATTGCGGTGCTCCATGTGCTCACCGTGCTCCATGTGCTTCTGGTGCTCCCTTGTGCTCCATGGGGTTGTAGGGGGCAAGGAGGGGGGGGGAGAAATCGAAAAATAAATTAAGAGTCACCATGCCGGTCACTCGCATTTACCATAACACCCGTTGCCCGCACCGCCTGAGACGCTCTCAGCGCGATCTTAGGGGCTAAGCCTCAAAATGGTATGCCCCAGCCCCCAAAAAACCCGCAAAACGCCGCTGACGCATAACCAGCATGTGAATCATTATGCACCCGAAGACGCGAGCTCCATTTTAGCGGCTAAAATCCGCCGAACCCGGCAAAAGTGGCAATGTCGTAACGG
>NZ_JALBYS010000078.1:0-1875 GCF_022678525.1 Serratia sp. PGPR-27
TCAACGGCGGCAACGCGCCGTTCGTGGTGGACAGCGTGCCGGTGTCGCGCGACGGGATGGTGCTGAAGGCGGGGGCGGAAGTGGCGGTGAACGAGAACGCCACGCTGTCGCTGGGCTACGGCGGGCTGCTGTCGCAGAACCACCAGGACAACAGCGTCAACGCCGGCTTCACCTGGCGCTTCTAAGCAACATCGACTTAATCCTTGTACGGGAACCGCCTGCGGGCGGTTCCTTTTTCACATCCTGCTAATGAGAACCCGGCGCACCTGGGGCGTCGGCCAATAACAAGCAAAAGGTAAGGAAATGACAACAACAATGGGTTTTGACAGCAAAGGAAACGCTCGCCGCTCGCCGTGGCGGCTGAACGCGCTGGTCTGCTGCATGGCGCTGGCGGGGTATGCGCAGGCGGCGCCGCACGAGGTGAGCGGCCAAGCCGGCGATCCGGCCAGCTGGCGCAGCGCCGAATTCAACGCCAACTGGGGGCTGGGGGCGATCCACGCCGATGAGGCCTATGCCGCCGGCTACACCGGCAAAGGGCAAAAGGTGGGCATTTTCGATACCCCGGTCAACCGCCATCCCGAGTTCGCCGGCGACGGCAAACTGATCAACGTCGTTACCGAAGGCTACCGCGCCTATACCGATCCGCACCGGCCGGGGATTAACGCCGGCGATCGCTTTTACTTCGACGGCACCTTCCACTTCTACAGCGGCTCGCAGGGCATGCTGAGCAATCACGGGGTGCACGTCGCGGGCATCAGCGCGGCGAACCGCGACGGCGTCGGCATGCACGGCGTGGCCTTCGATTCGCGGGTGATCAGCGTCGATAACGACAACGACGGCCCGGCGTACGGCGAATTCCTCGGCCTGGACGGCGCCGTCACCAATGCCGGCTGGCAGGCGATGATCAAGAGCGGCGTGCGGGTGATCAACAACAGCTGGGGCGTCAGTATTCCCGATTTCCTGTCCGACGGCGGCCGCGATCCCAACGCGCTGCACTTTGAGCTGAAGGATGCGCAGGAACAATTCGATCAGGTCAAACCGCTGCTCGGCAGTTTGGCCGGCGCAGGCTATCAGGGCGCCATCGACGCGGCGCGCAAAAATATTCTGGTGCTGTTCGCCGCCGGTAACGACGGCAACTACAACCAGCCGGATGTGATCAGCGGCCTGGCCTATTTCGTGCCGGACATCGCGCCGAACTGGCTGTCGGTCGCCAGCGTGGCGCAGGATGCGACATCGACCAACAGCGTGCCTTACACCATCAGCAGCTTCTCTTCCCGTTGCGGCTATACCGCCAGCTTCTGCGTCTCGTCGCCGGGCAGCAAAATCTACAGCACCGTGGCCAACGGTTCCGATCCGGCCAACCTGGTGTCGGACTACGGCAATAAAAACGGCACCTCGATGGCGACACCGCACGTCACCGGCGCGGTGGCGGTGTTGCTGCAGCGCTTCCCGTACATGAGCTCGGCGCAGATTGCCGACGTGCTGAAAACCACCGCCACCGACATGGGCGCGCCGGGCATCGACGCGCTCTACGGCTGGGGGATGATCAACCTGGGCAAGGCCATCAACGGCCCGGGCATGTTCTATACCGTCGAAGATATTCCTGCGGAGTTCCGCATTCCGGATCCGACGGGCGTGGCCTACGGCCCGACCCAGTTTGTCGCCAATATTCCGGGTCTGGGCGCCGAGGTGGATGCCGGCACGCTGCACGCCAGAAAGTGTGACGACATCAGTTGCGAGCTGGAAGTCTACTCCAACAACATCTCCGGCCATGGCGGCCTGACCAAAGAAGGGATGGGCACGCTGGTCATGACCGGCGCCAACACCTATGCCGGCCCGACGCTGGTTAATCAGGGGCGGCTGGCGATCAACGGC
>NZ_JALBYS010000007.1:0-136122 GCF_022678525.1 Serratia sp. PGPR-27
CCCGGCAAGGGTATAAGGTTTGTCATCAATCTCGCCGGCCGCCCTGCGGCCGGTTTTCTTCCCCCGCCTCCCCCGCCGCCTTATATATCAAATCAGAATAAGTAATAGATTTTACATTCTTCCTGTCACTATCAACCCTCGGTAGGATTGCTCGGTATTCACCCGCAACAGAGGTTCCGTCAGCCGAAAAGCCGAACGATCTCTGTCCGGCGCACCGCGCTCTGGACGGAATGCTGTGATGTATCGATAAGGATCCGCTTCGCTATGATCGTTCTTTCGAACGTTTGCAAAACTTTTGACAGCACACAGGGCCGCGTCGTAGCGGTAGACAACGTCAGCCTGGCGGTAGAGGCCGGGCAAATTTACGGCATCATCGGCTACAGCGGCGCCGGCAAAAGCACCCTCATCCGCCTGCTCAACGGCCTGGAAACGCCCACCAGCGGCCGCATCGACGTCGGCGGCTTCGATATCGCCCGCGCCAAAGGCAGCCATCTGCGCCAGGCACGGCTGAAAATCAGCATGGTGTTTCAGCACTTCAATCTGCTGTGGTCGCGCACCGTCAGCCAGAACATCGCGTTTTCCATGCAGATCGCCGGCGTGCCCAAGGCGCAGATTGCGCCGCGCGTGGCGGAACTGATCGCGCTGGTCGGCCTGCAGGGGCGCGAAAACGCCTACCCGTCGCAGCTCAGCGGCGGCCAAAAGCAGCGCGTCGGCATCGCCCGCGCGCTGGCCAATAACCCGAGCGTGCTGCTGTGCGACGAGGCCACCTCGGCGCTCGATCCGCAGACCACCGACGCCATTCTCGACCTGCTGTTGGACATCAACCGTCAGCTGAAATTGACCATCGTGCTGATCACCCACGAGATGCACGTGGTGCGCAAAATCTGCCACCGCGTGGCGGTGATGGAAAACGGCCGCATCGTCGAAGAAGGCCCGGTGCTCGACGTGTTCACCCGGCCGCAGCAGCCGATCACCCGGCAGTTCGTCAAACAGGTGTCGCAGTATGCGGACACCGAAGAGAGCTTCAACCCGCAGCTCACCGCCCACCTGCCGGGGGCGATTTTCAAGTTGACCTTCGTCGGCGTGCAAACCCATCAGGCGGTGATTTCTGAAGTGATCCGGCGCTACGCCCTGACCGTCAACATTCTGCACGGCAAGATCAGCCACACCCTCAACGGTTCGTTCGGCGAACTGTACATCCACGCCGAAGGCAACGAACAACAAGTCGCCGACATGCTCAAGTTGCTGAACGAAAGAGACATCGCCGTCGAGGTTATCCAACATGATTGAATCCCTGTTCCCCCACCTGCGTCTGGACCAACTGTGGGACGCCACCTGGGAAACGCTGTACATGACCGGCATCGCCGGTTTGGCCACGCTGGTGCTGGGCATCGTGCTCGGCGTGCTGCTGTTTTTAACCTCGAAGGGCCAGCTGTTGCAGAACCGGGCGGTCTACTCGCTGATCTCCGTGTTGGTCAACGTCTTCCGCTCCATTCCGTTCATCATTCTGATCGTGCTGCTGATCCCGTTCACCAAGTCGCTTATCGGCACCATTCTCGGCGCGGATGCGGCCCTGCCGGCGCTGATCGTCGGCGCGGCGCCGTTCTATGCCCGGCTGGTGGAGATCGCGCTGCGCGAGGTCGACAAAGGAGTGATCGAAGCGGCGCGCTCGATGGGCGCCAAAAACCGCACCCTGATTTTCCGCGTATTGCTGCCGGAAAGCTCGCCGGCGCTGGTTTCCGGCATCACCGTCACCCTGATCGCGCTGGTGAGCTACACCGCGATGGCCGGGGTGATCGGCGCCGGCGGCCTGGGCAACCTGGCCTATCTGGAAGGCTTCCAACGCAACCACAGTGACGTGACGCTGGTGGCGACGCTGACGATCCTGCTGATCGTTTTCGTCATTCAGTTCATTGGCGACACCCTGACAAGAACGCTCGATAAACGTTAATTAACCAAGGAAAACGATGATGAAAAAGCACCTACTGATGTTGGCTTTCGCCTCCGTCGCCACTCTGGCTTCTTTTGGCGCCGCCGCGGCGACCAAGCTGGTGGTCGGCGCCTCCAACGTGCCGCACGCCGAGATCCTCGAACAGGCTAAACCGATACTGGCAAAAGAAGGCATCGATCTGCAGATCAAGCGCTTCCAGGACTACATCCTGCCGAACACTGCGCTGGCCAGCCATGACATTGACGCCAACTATTTCCAGCACGTGCCTTACCTGAACTCGGTGCTGAAAGACCACGCCGACGACAAGAGCTACGACTTCGTCAGCGCCGGCGCGATCCATATTGAGCCTATCGGTATCTACTCGAAGAAGTACAAGAGCCTGAAAGATCTGCCGGAAAACGGCAAAATCATCATGCGCGACGCGGTGGCGGAAGAAGGCCGCATCCTGTCTATTTTTGAACGGGAAGGCGTGATCAAGCTGAAGCCGGGGGTGAGCAAAGTGGACGCGCGCATCACCGACGTGGTGGAAAACCCGAAACACCTGAAGTTCCAGGCCAACGTTGAGGGCGCGCTGCTGCCACAGATGTATAACAACAACGAAGGCGACGCGGTGGTGATCAACGCCAACTACGCCATCGACGCCGGGCTGAATCCGACCAAGGATCCGATCGCGGTCGAAAGCGGCGAAAACAACCCGTACGCCAACATCATCACCGTGCACAAAGCCGACGTGAACAAGCCGGAGATCGTGGCGCTGGTCAAAGTGCTGCACTCTAAACCGATTCAGGACTTTATCCGCGAGAAGTACCAGGGCGCGGTGATCCCGGTCAATCAGTAATGGGTTAAACGGCCCGGTAAAAGCCGGGCCGGTTGTCACACCTTATTGCCAATCTGGCTGAGCCGCGGCCACACCAGCATCAACGCCTCCAGCAACCGCAGCAGATCGCTGCGGCTTGCCCCTTCGCGCGCCTGCACCGACATGCCTTCAATGGTGCAAATGACGTATTTCGCCAGCAGCGCGGTGTCGGTCTTCGCCAGCAGTTCACCCTGCTGCACCTTGCGATCGAAACAGGCTTTCAGCGCCGCTTCCTGGGCATGATGTTTTTTGCGCAGCATCTGGGCGACGTCGTCGGACGCGGACGACAGCGCGGCCGAGGCGCACACCATAAAACAACCTGACGGCGTATCGGGATCGGTAAACACTTCGACGGAAGAACGCACGTAGGCCTCGACGATCTCGGCTACCGGCAACGCCTGTTCCAACAGTTGGTTGGTGCAGGTGGTGTATTTTTGCAGATAGCGTTCCACCGCCGCGCGGAACATCCCTTCCTTGTTGCCGAATTCCGCATACAGCGTCGGCGCTTTGGCGCCGGTCACTTCCACCAGATCGGCCAGCGAGGTGGCTTCATAGCCGTGCCGCCAGAACAGATCGAGCGCGCTTTCCAGCGCCCGGTCGCGATCAAATTGTTTCGGCCTGCCACGGCTCTTTTTGCCGCAGACCTCTTCATTGATGCTCATCATTCTCTCCTGTCCCGCTCCACAGCAGGGTTAGCACAAATAACTTAACGATCATTATAAAAAAATATTGCGCCCTCGTCGAGAACCGATTAGCATTTAGTTATCGATCGTTAAGATAATTTAGCGAAGCGGATTAAACCCCTCTATTCACCGTTATCGGAAAGGAATTAACATTATGAAAAACTTAAAATTAACCTTAGCAACCCTCACTCTGGCCAGCATTTCCTTCGGCAGCTTCGCCGCTGATTTGGTCCAGAACCAACCGGCTGACCAGCAGAAAGTGGGCGTCATCACCGTCAGCGGCGCATCCGATCTGACCTCGCTGGAAAGCAGCCTGGCCGCCAAAGCCGATCAGGCCGGTGCAAAATCCTTCCGTATCATCGGCGCCGGCGGTAACAACCAGCTGCACGGCACCGCAGAAATCTATCAATAACAATGAATTAAACCAGCGGATCGCGATAAGTTGTGCTCCCGACGCCAGGGCGTCAAAAAAAATTAATTAACGAGCATTAAAAAAATACTTGCAATCCGTCAAACCGGCATCTAACATTAAATTATCGATCGTTAATTAATTTAACGACCTTACAAAACAAACATCGTAAAGAACAAAGATAGGAAATAAGACCATGAAAAACCTGAAAATGACCATCGCCGCCATCGCACTGGCTTCCGTCTCCTTCGGCAGCTTCGCCGCCGAACTGGTTAACGCACAACCCGCCGACCTGCAAAAAGCCGGCGTCGTCACCGTCAGCGGCGCGTCCGACCTGAGCAGCCTGGAAAACAAACTGGCGGCCAAAGCCGATGCGGCGGGCGCAAAATCCTTCCAGATCATCGCCACCACCGGTGACAATAAACTGCACGGCACCGCGATCATCTACAATTAATGGCCGGATCGGCAATCGTGCAAAAGGGCGGCTCAGGCCGCCTTTTGTTTGCTTTAACGCCAACGTTCTGTTGTAAGCTGTAGCGACCTTTTTCCGCTGAGCCGAGCAACGCCATGACTCCCCTGCTGTTCCACAAATATCACGGTCTGGGCAACGACTACCTGGTATGCCACCGTTCGGTCGCCGATCGGCTGAGCCATGAACAGATCCGTCTGCTGTGCCACCCGCATTACGGCATCGGTTCCGACGGCCTGCTGATCGACAGCGGCGACGCCGTCAATCCCACCCTGCGCATCATCAACCCGGACGGTTCCGAAGCGGAGAAGAGCGGCAACGGCCTGCGCATCTACGCGCGCTATCTGTTTGACAGCGGCCGCGTGGGCCATCAACCGTTTTTGGTGCACACCGCCGGCGGCGACGTGCGCTGCCAGGTGGCGCAAGACGCGCATCAGATAACGGTGGAAATGGGGCGCGCCAATTTCAGCCCGGCGGCGCTGCCGGCGTTGATCGATCTGCCGGAGGCGCTGAACTATCCGCTGCCCCTGAGGGAGGAGACGTTAAGCGTTTCGCTGGTGTCGATGGGCAACCCGTACTGCGTGGTGCCGGTGGAAAAACTGGATCTGGCGCAGGTGCATCGGCTCGGACCGCAGATTGAACGCCATCCGCTGTTCCCGAAACGCACCAATGTACAACTGGTGGAAGTGGTCGATCGCCAGACGCTGCGCATCGGCATCTGGGAGCGCGGCGCCGGTTTTACCCTCGCCTCCGGCAGCAGCAGCTGCGCCGCCGCCAGCGTGATGCGCAAGTTGGGACGAGTCGGCGATCGGGTTAGCGTGCGGATGCCGGGCGGCGAGCAGCAGATCGCCTTCAGCGGCGATTTTCAGGTCAGCATGCGCGGACCGGTGCATAAAATCGCCACTCTGACGCTGGACGAAGATTGTTTCGCCGGCGGCGCAGGGCTGTTTACGGGATCCACCCCAGCAGCCTGAACCACAGATAGTCCAACGGCACCAGCAGTGCGAAGCTGAGCGCGGCCAACAGCAGACACAGCTTCAACCCTTCACGCGCCGGCACTTTGCCCATCCCCATCGCCACCACGATCGGCGAAGCCTGATACGGCAGCAGCGGCGTGGCGTAACCGATCACCTGGGTCATCAGCACCGTCAGCAGCGGCAAGCCGCTGCCTGCGGACAACGCCTGCGCCAGCGGGGTAAACAGCGCCGGCACGCCGTTGGCGGTCACCACGAAATTCAACAGCGCGGTGATCCCCACCAGAGAACCGAACGCAGCGAACGGCTTGCCGTGCAGATCCGGCATCATCGCCAGCAGCGCGCCGCCCAACCGATCGCCGAGCCCCGAGTGGCTGACCAATGCGGTCAGCCCCAGGATCCCCGCCACGTAGATACAGGTGCGCACGTTAACCCCGGCGGCGAACTGCTCGCCGTTGAGAAAACCGATGCGCGGCAGCAGGCAGAAGCAGGCTGCCGCCAACCCTATCCAGGCGGGAGCGATGCCGTGCCAGCTGTCGGTCATCCACAACAGCACCGTGGCGCCCAACAGCGCGATCAGCCGCCATTCGGCGGCGCTGAGCGGGGTTTGCGCCGCCTCGGCCGCCACCGGCTGCGGCCGCGCACGGAACAGGCCGCAGATGCACAGCGTCAGCAGCGCGCCTTTGGCTACCCCGAGTACCGGGGCGTGCAGCAGCAGGTAAGAAAGATAAGCGAAGTGGCTGCCATAGGCGCTTTCCGCCGCGCCGCTCATCACCAGATTGGGTACGTTGGCCGGCAGGATGCTGGCGGAGAGCTGGAAGGTGCCGAACCCCACCGCCAGCGCCAAACCGATGCGGCCGCGCGAGCCTTCCGCCAGGCCGGCGCGCTCGGCCAACGCCATAACGATCGGCATCAGCAGCGTAATCCGCCCCATATTGGAAGGCATGACAAACGCCAGCGCGTAGCTTATCGCCACCACGCCGCCCACCAGCCGGGGCCAGGAACCGGCCAGATGCGGCAAGAGTCGGTTGGCCAGGCGATCCGCCAAACCGGTGCTGCGGATGGCGGAGCCCAGCACGAAACCGCTGAGCACCAGCCAGAATGCGGAAGACGCGAAACCGGAAAAGGTCACCGCGGCGGGCGCCAGCTGCAAGACCATCACCGCCGTAAAGAATAGCAGCGCGACCACATACTCCGGCAAGCGGGCGCTGGCCCATAGCGCGATGACCACCAGCGTGACCAGCGCGGGCAGCGCCATCGGATCCCCCAACATAGTTTCCTCCCTGATAAAACGTTGTGATTGTTATCAAACGGTTAACAGGGTGACACAAGGCGCGGGCGCTAACCTTGAAACCGCTCACATATCGTCGCTCTGGAGATTTTTCAGCATGCATACGTTGCAGCCGTGGTGGCCGGTATTGCCGCGCCGTTCCGTCAACAGCGTGAACCCCAGCGCATAGTACAACCCGATCGCCTCTTTCAACTGTTCGGTGGTTTCCAGGTAGCAGTAGCGATACCCTGCCGCCCGCGCCGCCTTCAGCGCCTGCACCACCATATGGCGCGCCATGCCCAGCCCGCGCGCGCCGGGTTTGAAAAACAGTTTTTGCAGCTCGCAATAGCCGGGCTCTTCGCCGGCCAGCGGCGCCATGCCGACGCCCCCCACCACCTGTCCGTCCCGCTCCAGCACCCAGTAGTGGCCGCCGTTGTCGCGATACAGACCGGTCAGCCGATCGAGATCCGGATCGTGCAGACTGACCCCTTCCATTTTGTCCATGCCGTACTCGCGAAACACGTCGCGAATGATCGCCGCCATCGCCGCATCGTCGCGCTCGGCGATCGGCCGCACCCGCAGATTGGCGTCGCGCTGTTTGCGCGCGCTGCGCAGCGCCGCGGTCATCTTTTTCATCGCCGCGGTGGTGCTCGCCAGCTCATCGTCGTCCAACTGCGCCAGCGCCGCCTGCATAAAACCGTCGGCGTCGCTCTCGATGCCGGCCAGCGTCTTGCCGCCCTGCTTACTCAGCCGATGCAGGTTGTGCCGCTTGTCATCAGGATGATCCACCGTTTCTATCACGCCGGCGGCCACCAGGCTGCGCAGCGCCCGGCTGGCGCTGGCCTTGTCGATGCAAAGCCGGGCCGCCAGTTCAGTGACGCCCAGCGGCTGCTCGCTGACTTCGATCATCAGATGGATCTGCAGCGGCGAAAAGCGCGAGCCGTTGCTCTGCTTGTTCAACATGCCGAATTCTCTGACCAAACTGCGCGCCAATGCTCTGAAATCCCTGATGTTCACGGCGTTATGCTCCCCTGTTCTCCCACCTTCAGGCTACGTTGGATGGGTTATTGGTTGATAGTGTTATCTAATTTTAAACATAACGATAACGCATAAACAATTGCGAATGAATAACCAATCCGGCACCTTAATATGTCAAAATATTTCATTAAACAGCATTTAAATCTAACTAAAAACAAATTAATAAAATTAAAAATCATATTAAGATTTAAGGCTGAAATAAAAACCCAATAAAAGTGAGCATAAAAACGGCAAAAGTGGGTAAAACAAAAAATAAAACAAATATCTATTTGAAATTTAAAAGATAATATTTAAAACGTAAAAACTTGATAGCAACAACTCAAGCGCTACCTCGTCAACGTCGGTTACATATTTACGCCTGCCTTCGCGCGCTTCCCTGCGCCATTGTCCCTTTTGCCAAAAGTAGCCCATGCTTTAACTGCTTCTCTCCTTCTGGCTAACCGGGACGCTGGCTCATGACGAAAAAAACCACCCTGCTGCAATTCTTCCACTGGTACTACCCCGACGGCGGCAAACTGTGGCAGGAGGCCGCCGAGCGCGCCCCGCACCTGGCCGAACTGGGCATCACCGATCTGTGGCTGCCGCCCGCCTGCAAGGGCGCTTCCGGCGGCTACTCCGTCGGCTACGATACTTACGATCTGTTCGATCTGGGCGAGTTTGACCAGAAAGGCAGCGTGGCGACCAAATACGGCGACAAGGCGGCGCTGGAACACGCCGCCAATACGCTGCGCGAACACGGCGTGGGCGTGCTTTACGATGTGGTGTTCAACCACAAGCTCGGCGCGGACGAGAAAGAACGGGTGCACGTGTTCAAGGTGGACGCCAACAACCGCAACGACATCGACGATCAGGGCTTCGACGCGCTGGCCTACACCCGCTTCACCTTCCCCGGCCGCCAGGGCGTGCATTCCGAATTTATCTGGGATTACAAATGCTTCAGCGGCGTCGACTATGTTGAGCAGCCGGACGACAAAGGGGTGTTCAAAATCGCCAACGACTATGGCGACGACGGTTGGAACGATCAGGTCGACGACGAGAAAGGCAACTACGACTATCTGATGGGTGCCGACGTGGAGTTCCGCAACGCCGCCGTGACGGAGGAACTCAAATACTGGGCGCGCTGGCTGTTGGAAACCTTGCCGTGCGACGGCTTCCGCCTGGACGCCGCCAAACACATTCCCGCCTGGTTCTTCAAAGAGTGGGCGGATCACGTGCGCGGCAGCGCGCAACGCGACCTGTTTATCGTTGCTGAATACTGGTCGCACGATCTCGGCGCGCTGCAACAATACATCGAGTTGGTGGACGGCAAGGTGATGCTGTTCGACGTGGCGCTGCACCTGAAGTTTCATCAGGCGTCGAAGCAGGGCGACGGCTTCGACATGGCGCAGATCTTCACCGATACCCTGACCGCCGCCGATCCGGCCCACGCGGTGACGCTGGTCGCCAACCACGATACCCAGCCGCTGCAATCGCTGGAAGCGCCGGTGGAACCCTGGTTCAAACCGCTGGCCTACGCGCTGATCCTGCTGCGCGAACAGGGCGTGCCCTGCGTGTTTTACCCCGACCTGTATGGCGCCAGCTACCGCGACAAGGGGCGCGACGGCGGCGAATACCAGATCGACATGCCGGCGATCCCGGAACTGGAGAAGCTGATTGCCGCCCGCCAGCGCTTCGCCAACGGCCCGCAAACCGACTACTTCGACGACAGCCACTGCGTGGCCTTCAGCCGCGCCGGCACTGCCGAGGCTCCCGGCTGCGTGGTGGTGCTGACCAACGGCGGCGAGAGCGGCAAGACGGTTACGCTCGGCGCCGATCTCGCGCACACCGCCTGGCGCGATTTCCTCGGCAACCGCCCAGAGGAAATCACCGCCGACGACCAGGGCAGCGCCCATTTCCCGGTTAACGCCGGCAGCGTCAGCGTCTGGGTGCCGGCCGCCAGCCTCTGAGCGCCCGCCGCCGCGTAATGATGACGCGGCGGCAAAACTAATGTTTGCCTTTCGGGTCTAACTTACGCTATCAACTGCGCAAGCCATTCACACCGGAGCCTAAATAGGGTACAAGGCTGCATGAAAATTCCAAAACGACTCCAGCCGCTGGTGGATGACGGGTTAATCGACGACGTCATCCGCCGGTTGAAAAGCGGCAAAGAAGCCGACGTGTTTATCGTGCGCTGCGGCGATGAGATCCGCTGCGCCAAAGTGTACAAAGAGGTCGAGAAGCGCAACTTCAAGCAGGCCGTCCACTATCAGGAAGGGCGCAAGGTGCGCAACAGCCGCGACGCGCGCGCCATGAGCAAAGGCTCCAAATTCGGCCGCCAGCAGCAGGAAGAAGCCTGGCAAAACACCGAAGTGGACGCGCTGTATCTGCTGGCCAAGGCCGGGGTGCGAGTGCCGCAGCCGGATATCTGCCTGGACGGCGTGCTGCTGATGGAGCTGATCACCGACGAAGAAGGCCTGGTGGCGCCGCGCCTGAGCGATGTCATCCTGACGCCGGAACAGGCGCGCGCCGATCACGCCCTGATGATGAACTACGCGGTGCGCATGCTGTGCGCCGGGCTGGTGCACGGCGACCTGTCGGAATTCAACGTGCTGATGGATAAAGACGGACCGGTGATCATCGATCTGCCGCAGGTGGTGGACGCCGCCGCCAACAACCACGCCAAAAGCATGTTCGAGCGCGATATCGGCAATCTGGCCGAATATTACGGCCAGTTCGCGCCGGAACTGCGCGACAGCCAATACGCCAAAGAGATTTGGGCGCTGTATCAGGAAGGCAACCTGACGCCGGACAGCGCCCTCAGCGGCCGATTCAACGAAATCCAGAAGCGCGCCGACGTCGGCTCGGTGCTGGAAGAAATCCAGGCCGCCAGCGAGGAACACCAGCGCCGCCTCATGGCGCGCAATACGGAAGAGTAACGGCCGCGCTATTCGACGCGAAACACCTCCGGCCGCTGCGGCGTCGCGGCCTCGTGATAAATATCCCCCAGATAGCCGGCGATCTCCTCTTCGCGCAGATCCGCCGGCAGCACGATATCGTAGCTGGGAGCATATTTGCGCTCCGGCAGCGTCACGCGGAACAGCCGCCATTCGCCCCCGATGCGCTTCACGCCCAGCAGACGGCCGAACACGTTAAAAATCATCATCCGCCATTCCCCCACTCGTCGCTTTCAGGCTATAACACTGTGATGCCGCCGCAGTGAAAAGGAAAGCGTATGAGTGAAAAAACGCCGCAGTTCTGGCGCGATCCGCAGTTGCCGTTCGTCGAAGCCCGCGCCATCGCGGATGGCCGCCAGGTGTGCTACAGCCTGCACAGCCACGAATTCTTTTCCATCGGCGCCATCACCGGCGGCGTCAGCACCTATGTCAACGGCGAACGACGCATGCAGGTCAGCGCCGGCGATCTGGTTGTCATCAACCCGCAGCAGGCACACGCCTGCAACCCCATCGCCGATCGCCGTTGGTCGTACGTCATGTTCTATCTCGATCTCGCCTGGCTCGGCGCGCTGCAGCAGGAGCTGCTCGGCGGCGAGGGCGACCGTTTTGTTCCGTTCAGCCAGCCGCTCAGCCGCGATCCGGCGCTGTTCCACGGGCTGAACCGGCTTTATGCGCTGCTGACGGATCCGCTGTGCAGCGCGCTGGAAAAACAGATCGCCATGGTGGAGTATTTCAGCGCCCTGCAGCTCGGGCTGGGCGATGTCCGCCAGCCGGAGACGCCGCCACATACCCGGCTGGAGACGGCGGCGGCGTTTATCGACGCGCACTGCACCCGGCCGCTGACGCTGGACGACATTTGCCGCGCCGCCGCGCTCTCCCCTTCTTACCTGATCCGCGCCTTCCGCCAGCGTTACGGCATGACGCCGCACGCCTATCTGGTCAACCGCCGCGTACAGCACGGCCATCGGCTATTGAAAAGCGGCCTGCCGATCGCCGCGGCCGCCAGCGAAAGCGGCTTTGCCGATCAGGCGCACTTTCAGCGCACCTTCAAACAGCTGTTGGCCGCCACGCCCGGCCAGTATCAAAAACCCTCCGCCAACAGATAGCAAGCGCTGGCCGCCAGCAACGCCGCCATCGCGCGATTAAAGCGCTGTACGTTGCGCGCCTGCCCGAACAGGCCGCGCAGCATCGCGCCGACATAGGCCCAGCAGGCTACCGAGGCATAGCAAATCACGAAGTAGAGCCCGGCGAACTGCCATAGCAACAGCATGTCGCCATCGCCGACAAAGGCGCCGAGGCTGGCCACCGACGCCAGCCATGCCTTGGGATTCAGCCATTGCATCAGCGCGCCGTACCAGCAGGAAGGCGCTTGCGCCGCGCCGTTGCCCAGCCTGCCATCGTCAAACGCCAGCCGATAGGCCATAAACAGCAGAAAGGCCACGCCGGCCCACTGGATCAAGCGGGTCAGCCCCGGCCACAGGATCAGCAGTTGGTGCATGCCCAATCCCAACAGCACCAGCAACAGGGTAAACCCCAGCGTGGCGCCAAACACATGGCGCTGGGTCGCGCCAAAGCCGAATTGCGCCCCGGCGCTCAATGCGACGATGTTGACCGGGCCGGGAGTGATGGAGGCCGCCAGCGCAAACGCGGCCATGGAAAGGTAGATATTCATGATGGACACCTGAGAAAATATTCACAGGCGCCAGAATGCCGACCGCCGCCGACAGCGTATTGAACAGAATTACCCTATTCGGTTTAGCGCACGGCGACGGCCCGGCGGCGCGGCAGCCCGAAGGTGTTGACCGCCATGCCGGCCAGCACCAGCAATGCGCCGCCGAACTGCGCCGGCGACAACGCTTCGTCCAGCAGCAGCCAGGCGGCGAACAGCCCGACCAGCGGCACCAGCAGCGTCAGCGGCGCAACGCGCCAGGTTTCATAGCGCCCCAGCAGGCTGCCCCACACCGAATAACCGAACAGCGTGGCGGCGAACGCCAGATAGGCCACCGCCAGCCAGGTGCCAACCTGCACATGGCTCAGGCTGCTCAGCACCACCTCAGGGCCGTCGAACAGCCAGCTGCAGGCCAGGAACGGCACGACCGGGATCGGCGCGCTCCACACCACCAGCGATAAGATATTACGCTGCGGGAAACCGGCCAGGATCTTCTTGTTGGTCAGGTTTCCCAGCGCCCAGGAAAACGCCGCCGCCAGCGTCAACAGCAGGCCCGCCAGGGGGACCGCGCCGCTGCCCGGCTTATGCAGGCTGGCCTGCGCCAGCACCAGCATGCCGCCGCTGGCGATAGCGATGCCGACGAAATGGTTGATCCGCAGCTTTTCGCCCATCAGCACAACGCCCAACAGCAGGGTGAAGAACACCTGCGCCTGCAGCACCAGCGAGGCCAGCCCCGCCGGCATGCCCACCTTGATGGCGACGAACAAAAACGCGAACTGCGCGAAGCTCATGGTCATGCCGTACAGCAGCAGCCATCTCCACGGAATAGTCGGGCGCGGGATAAAGAAGATCGCCGGCAACGCCACCAGCAAAAAACGCATCCCGGCCAGCAGAAACGGCGGCATACCCTGTAAACCGAACTTGATCACGACGAAATTCACGCCCCAGATCACCACCACCAACAGCGCCAACAGCCGATCGCGCAATGTCATCCTCGCCCCGCTTATCCCATTGAAAATTCGCTTTGCCTTGCAGGTTACAACCAAACCGGGCGCATGGACACCGGCAAACGCCGGCGATTATTCCGGCATCAGGCCGATAAAGGTGGTCTTCTTGCGCGGGCCGGTCATCAGCACTTCCAGCTTCTCCACGCACTGCAGGTAGTGCGGGGTCTGCTTGTGCGCCGCCACCGCCTGCTCGTCGCGATAGGCTTCGTAGATGTAAAACCGCGTCGGGATCTGTTCATCCTGCAGCACATCGAAGCGCAGGTTGCCCGGCTCTTCGATCGCGCCCAGGTGATTGGCGCGGAAAACATCGATAAATTCGTCGATTTTGTCTTGTTTAACGTTGATCTCAACCAATGTGACGTGCATGGCAACTCCTTGTTTAAACGGCGCGCCGTAACATGGCGCTTTCCAACCATAGGTTTATTCCCGTCGATTGCCCTGCCGCAACGGCAATTTTGCCGCCTGGCTCACAAATCGCGTCGGCGACGCCCACTCCTCCCCCGGCGGGGTAAGGCGGCGGCATCTATAGTTAACATTCCTCCCCCTGAGAGCATAGGCTATGGATAACTACTTGATGGCGCTGGACGCAGGAACGGGCAGCATTCGCGCGGTGATCTTCGATCTGGCGGGTAACCAGATCGCGCACGGCCAGGCGGAGTGGCAACACCTCGCGGTGCCGGGCGTGCCCGGCTCGATGGAGTTTGACCTCAGCCGCAACTGGCAGTTGGCCTGCCAGTGCATCCGCCAGGCGATGCAACGTGCAGGATTGAGCGCTCAGGCGATCCGCGCGGTGGCCTGCTGCTCGATGCGTGAAGGCATCGTGCTGTACGACCGCAACGGCGTGCCGATCTGGGCCTGCGCCAACGTCGACGCACGCGCCAGCCACGAAGTCAGCGAGCTGAAAGAGCTGCACAACCACGGCTTCGAACGCGAGGTGTACCAGCACTCCGGCCAGACGCTGGCGCTGAGCGCCATGCCGCGTCTGCTGTGGCTGGCGCACCATCGGCCGGACATCTACCGCCAGGCGGCGACGCTGACCATGATCAGCGACTGGCTGGCCAACATGCTGAGCGGCGAACTGGCGGTCGATCCTTCCAACGCCGGCACTACCGGCTTGCTGGATCTGACCAGCCGCGATTGGCGGCCGGCATTGCTCGACATGGCCGGCCTGCGCGCCGATATACTGTCGCCGGTGAAAGAGACCGGCAGCGTGCTGGGGCGCGTCACCGAACAGGCGGCGCAGGAGAGCGGGCTGCTGCGCGGCACCCCGGTGGTGATGGGCGGCGGCGACGTGCAGCTCGGCAGCCTGGGGCTCGGCATCGTGCGCGCCGGGCAGACGGCGGTGCTCGGCGGCACCTTCTGGCAGCAAATCGTCAACCTGCCGGAGCCGGCCATCGATCCGGAGATGAACATCCGCATCAACCCCCACGTCATTCCCGGCATGGCGCAGGCGGAATCCATCAGCTTCTTTACCGGCCTGACCATGCGCTGGTTCCGCGACGCCTTCTGCGCGGAAGAAAAACTGCTGGCGGAGCGGCTGGGGGTCGACGCCTACAGCCTGCTGGAAGAGATGGCGGCCAGAGTACCGCCGGGCGCCTACGGCGTGATGCCGATTTTCTCCGACGCCATGCATTTCAAAACCTGGTATCACGCGGCGCCGTCGTTCATCAACATGTCGATCGACCCGGAGCGCTGCAACAAACAGACGCTGTTTCGCGCGCTGGAGGAGAATGCCGCCATCGTCTCCGCCTGCAATCTGGAACAGATCGCCGCCTTCTCCGGCGTGCAGGCCCGTTCGCTGGTGTTCGCCGGCGGCGGGGCCAAGGGCAAGCTGTGGAGCCAGATCCTCAGCGACGTCACCGGGCTGACGGTGCGGGTGCCGGTGGTGAAAGAGGCCACCGCGCTGGGCTGCGCGATCGCCGCCGGCGTCGGCGCCGGGCTGTACGCATCGCTGGCCGAAACCGGCGAGCGCCTGGTGCGCTGGGAGCGCGAGCATCAGCCGGACATGACCCACCACGCGCTGTATCAGGAACAGAAAGAAACCTGGCGGCGGGTCTACGCCGATCAGTTGACGCTGGTGGACAACGGCCTGACCACCTCGCTGTGGAAAGCGCCGGGGCTGTAAGCGCCACGCAGCATTCGGTCATAACCTTATGCCGTTTTATTCCTTTCCCCTCGGCGCGGCGCAAGCCGCGCTTTAACTCACTGCCGCGATTGTTTCCCCTCAGAAACAGTGTAACCACCGCAGATGGATTTATCCGCGACTTGCACCTGCCGTAGATTGTGACTTCGGTCACACCGCGCCCCGCGCGCGGCCTGCGCATTCACCTGAGACGAGCGGCATTATGCTGAATAATAAAGATAACCCTGCATCATCCCCGTGGCCGGCGATCTTCTCGCTGACGGTCGCCTGTTTTGTCATGGTCACCACCGAGTTTCTGCCGATCGGCCTGCTGACCAACATCGCCCCTTCGCTCGGAGTCAGCACCGGCACCGCCGGGCTGATGGTCACCATGCCCGGCATCGTGGCGGCGGTGGCCGCACCGGTATTGAGCCTGGCTTCCGGCCGGCTGGACAGACGCCTGCTGATGCTGGGGCTGTCGCTGCTGCTGATGGTGTCCAACCTGGTGGCGGCGCTGGCCGTCAACTTCCCGATGATGCTGCTGGGCCGCGTGCTGCTGGGCATCTGCGTCGGCGGCTTCTGGTCGTTCGCCGCCAACTACGGCCGCCATCTGGTGCCGGAAGCCAGCCAGGGCCGCGCCACCGCGCTGATCCTCAGCGGCATCTCGGTCGGCGCGGTGTGCGGCGTGCCGGCCGGGGCGCTGATCGGCGATCTATTTGGCTGGCGCGCCGCCTTCTTCGGCGGTGCGGCGCTGGCGGTCGGCGTACTGTTGGCGCAGCTGCGTTTGCTGACCTCGGTGCCACCGTCCCGGCCGGTCACGCCGCGCGATCTGGTACTGCCGCTGCGCCTGCCGATGGCGCGCATCGGCCTGATCGCCATCGTGCTGTTGTTCATCGGCCACTTCGCCGCCTACACCTATCTGCGGCCCCTGCTGCAGCAGGTGTTCGTGCTCAGCCCGTCGGCGATCTCGCTGCAGCTGTTGGCCTATGGCGCCATCGGCCTGCTGGGCACTTTCCTCGGCGAGCGTCTGGGGGAATACAGCCTGCGCGCCACCTTTATTCTGATCGCCGCCATGCTGGCGGGCATTTTGATCGTTTCGCCGCTGCTCAGCGGCCTCGCCGGCGCCACGCTGATGGTGCTGGTGTGGGGGCTGGCCTTTGGCGCCGTCCCGGTGTGCGCCACCAACTGGATGTTCGCCGCGGTGCCGCAGGCGCCGGAAGCCGGCCAGGCGCTGTTGGTGTGCGTCATCCAGATCGCGCTGGCCTCCGGCGCGCTGCTGGGCGGCGAGGTGGTGGACTGGCAGGGCGTCAGCAGCGCCATGCTGTTCGGCGGCGCGCTGATCCTCTCCGCCACGCTGGTGTTCGGCCTCAGCTTGCGCTCCGGCGCGATTGGCGCTAAACAGTGTTAATCATTATCTATCTGCAGAAACATGCCCCGGTCACCGCCGGGGCATGGCGTTGAGAACCCTATGGACCATCATTTGCTCGCTATCCGGGTATTTAACCGCGTGGTGGAAACCGGCGGCTTTACCCGCGCCGCCGATTCGCTGGGCATGCCGAAAGCGACGGTCACCAAGCTGATCCAAAATCTGGAGGATCACCTGCAGACCAAGCTGTTTCAGCGCACCACTCGCAGCGTGTCGGTCACCCGCGAAGGCGAATGCTATTACCAAAATACGGTGAAATGGCTGGCGGATTTGGAGCAGATGGAGGGCTGCCTGACCGAGTCGCAAAGTTCTCCGCAGGGCGTGCTGCGCATCGACACCGGCAGCGGCACCGCTCGCCAACTGCTGTTGCCGGCGCTGCCCGGCTTTTTGGAACGCTACCCGCAAATCCAAATCGATCTCAGCATCGGCGATCGCGTTATCGATCTGATCAGCGACAGCGCCGACTGCGTGATCCGCAGCGGCCCATTGGCCGACTCCAGCCTGATCGCCCGGCGTCTGTTCGATCTGGACTGGGTCAGCTGCGCCACCCCGGCCTATCTGGCGCGCCACGGCACTCCGCGCCACCCGTGCGATCTGGAACAGGGCTTTCCGATGGTGCACTACCGCCATCCGGTCAACGACCGCATCCATCCGCAACGCTATGTCGAGCGCGGCAAAGAGATCGCCATCCAGCAGCGCTACCCGGTCAGCATCAATGAAGGCAACGCGCTGCTGGCGGCGAGCCTGGCCGGATTAGGCATCATCCAGATTTATCGGTTTATGGCGCAGCCACACCTCGAGCGCGGCGAGCTGATCAGCCTGCTGCACGACTGGCAGCCGCCGCCGGAGCAGATGTACGTGGTCTACCCGTCCAATCGCCACCTCAGCGGCAAGCTGCGGGCGTTCATCGACTGGGCGGTGGAGACTTTTGACAGCGGCAAGATGAGCCGCACGTTGTAACCGCACGCACTGTGGTATTATTGGCCGCATATTGATTCCCGACGGACAACCACCATGGCCTATATCCCCAAAAACTATGCGAAGCTGGAAACCGGCTACCGCGAAAAAGCGCTGAAACTGTTCCCCTGGGTGTGTGGGCGCTGCTCACGCGAATTCGTTTATTCCAACCTGCGCGAGCTGACGGTGCACCATATCGATCACGATCACAGTAACAACCCGGAAGACGGCAGCAACTGGGAAATGCTGTGCCTGTATTGCCACGACCACGAACACTCGAAATACACCGAGGCCGATCAATACGGTTCGACGGTGGTGGCCGGTGAAGATGCGCAAAAAGATATCGGCGTCGCCACCCACAACCCGTTCGCCAACCTGAAGGCGATGATGAAGAAATAATGTCGACAACAGCTTAATGAGCTACTAACTTATTAAGCTGTTAAATTAATAAAATCCCCCTCCGCATCGCCACTTCCCAGAGAATTCCTACTTACCCATCCGGGCCATCCAGCGCAAAATAAGCTGCACAGTTAACGACATACTGGCTTGGCAAGCCGCCGCAGTTGGTGCATATTGTTCGCGAGTTGTTCTTGTTAACCTGTTTGATTATCAACCTAATAAGCACATTAACTTAATAAGTTACCTGCTTAATAACTTGAGAGATGGCAGCATGATTGTTCTGATTGGCTCGCAAAAAGGCGGTGTCGGCAAGTCGACGAAAGCGGTGAATATCGCCGGGTATCTGATTCTTAAGCAAGGCAAGACGGCGATCATCGTCGATGCCGACGACCAGAAATCGATCATGACCTGGTACAACGACCGTCAGAACGTCGAGGGACTGCCGCACATTCCGGTGGTGGCCGCGTCGGGCAAAATCAAGGAAACGCTGCTGGAGCTCGATCGCCATTACGACTACGTGATCGTCGACACCGCCGGCCGCGACAGCGCCGAACTGCGCTCCGGCCTGTTGGCCGCCGATCTGTTCCTCTCGCCGCTGCGCCCTTCGCAGATGGATCTCGACACCATCGGCTACCTGTCGGAGATGTTCTCCACTGCGCAGGAATATAACGAGAAGGTCAAAGGCTACATCGTGCTGAACATGTGCCCGACCAATATCTTCATTAATGAAGCCAACGAAGCGGCGCAGGTGCTGAGCGAATACCCGGAGTTCACCCTGGTGAGCCACCGCCTGTGCGATCGCAAAATTTACCGCGACGCCTGGGGCGAAGCCATCACCGTGCATGAGGCGAACAACGAAAAGGCGCAGGCCGAGATCGAATGCCTGGTGAAAGAGGTGATCCTGTGAAGAAGCGCCCCCCCACCCACCGCATGTCGGAAGACGAATTCATCAACAGCGCCACCTCGCATACGTTGCCGGTTGCGGCGCCCGCGCCGGAAGCCAAGCCGGCCGGCCGCAAGCGCACCTATAAGGCGATTTCCGTCAGCCTGACGGACAACCACATCGAAGCCATCGATGAGGTGATCGTGCAGGCGGCGCGCAACGGCATCGTGCGCATCACCCGCTCCGACATCATCAAGCTCGCCATCGACGGGCTGGCGGAGAAAAGCGAAACGCAGCTGCTGGCATTGCTGAAAAAACTCTGACCGCACGGCAGCCGCCGGCTGACTACGCCGGCGGGCCGTTAAACGGATGAAAACTGGCGCGGGAACGGCATAGTACGATAGGTTTTGCCTGTGGCCTTATGCAGCGCGCTGGCCATCGCCGGAGCGACCACCGCAGTCGACACTTCCCCGCATCCCTGCGGCGCACGCGCGCTGTCGAGCACCACCACTTCCACCTTGGGCATTTCGGCGATCGCGAGCAGCGGATAACGATCGAAATTCCCTTCCACCACGCCGCCCCGTTCAAAATGCAGTTCGCTGTGCAGACAGGTGGTCAGCGCAAAGCCGATGCCGCCCTCTACGTTGGCGCGCACCAGGTTCGGGTTTATCACCTTGCCGCAGTCAATCGCGCATATCGCGCGGAGCACCCGCAGTCGCCCCTCTTGAATGGCGATTTCAACCACCAAACCGACGTAAGTGGTGAAAGCGTTATTGCGGCCAACCCAAATATTGCACGACATCCCGCGATAAACGCCCGGCGGCGGTTCATGCTGCCAACCAGACGCCGCCGCGGTGGCGTCCAGTACGCGCAACGCTTCCGGGGTGTCCTGCAACAGATGCCGCCGATACTGGTACTCGTCCCGGTTGGCCTTATGGCTGAGTTCGCTGATAAAGCTTTCCAAAAAGAACAGGCTGGCGACGCTGCCGACGCCGCGCAGATAGCTCAGGGAAATCGGTTGTTCGACGATGCCGGCCTCCACTTTCAGATGAGGGATGCAATACGGCGTGCTGTAAACGCACTCCACCATACTTTCATCCCATCCCCCGGCCTCGTGTACCGTTTCGCGCCGCATTTGCCAGAAGAGCGACTGCCCGGCATAGCGCGCCCACAGTGCCTGCGGGTAGCCGTTTTCATCCAACAGCGCCCGATAATGGCTGATGCAGGCCGGACGATAGTATTCATGCCGCATGTCGATCTCGCGCGGATAGATCACTTTGACCGGTTTCCCCACCGCCCGGGAGGCGGCGGTAGCATGCATCACGGCATCCGGCAGATATTTGCGCCCAAAGCTGCCCCCCAGGTAGGTCGTATTCACCACCACATCCGTCGGCTTCAGCCCGAACATTTTCGCCAGAACGTTGCGCACCATGTCCTGCCCCTGGAAAGGGCCCCAGGTTTCGATACGGCCCTCTTCATAATGGCTGGTGGCGTTGCAAGGCTCCAGGGTGGCATGCGCCACATAAGGCGCGCTGTAACGCGCCTCATGCAGGCGCGAATCCTGCTCAGCGTTATGAATCAACGCCGACGCCTCGCCGCGATCGACCGCCGGCACCAAGGTATCGCCGTCCAGCATCGCCAGATTCTCCGCCGCAATCGCGCTGCCGGTCAGCGCTTGCCCTGCCCCCGGCAGCCAGTCGACCTCCAGCAAATCCGCCGCCTTTTTGGCCTGCCAGTAGCTCGCCGCCACCACGATCACCGTATTGAGTGACATATCGTGATCCAATCCGACCATGTTGTTCATCGACCACTGCCGGGTCAGCACCAGATCCACCACGCCCGGCATGGCCCGAATCTGCCGTTCATTACGCACGGCGACCAGCTTTCCGCTGAGGTCAGGCACCATCCAGGGGACGCCGATCAGCATCTCCGGCAGATCGATATCGATACCGTAAATCGCACTGCCGTCCACTTTCTCCGGCGTATCGACCCGCAACAGCGGCTTGCCGATGAAACTCTCTTGCTCTTGCGCTTCGCTCTTTAAAGCAGGCTGCGGATCCAACGGCAGCTCGGCGGCATAGCGCACCAGATCGCCATAGGCGACCTTGCGCTGCCCGCTCTCCTCAAGCACCCAGCCTTTCTCCGTGCGGCACTGCTGCGGTGAAAGCGCGAAATGTTTTGCGCCGGCGCGCAGAAAGAAATCTCTCGCCTGTGCGCCGGCCAGCCGGGTGCGCTGATAAAATTTGGTCATTGAGGTTGAAGCGGCGACAAATTGCGCGAAAGCCTCGCCCCCGGCAACCTGACGGTAAGCATCACGCCCGGTGACGAATTTCACCGTCACCTGTGCCCAATCGGCATCCATCTCCGCCGCCACCACTTCGGCCAGGCCGGTATAAATCCCCTGCCCAACCTCACATTGCGACACGCCGATGACGATGCGGCCACCGCGATCGATCCAGATCCAATCGTTCAATTCATGCTGACCGTCCGGTGGCGCCGCGTCCTGTGAAACCACGGCCGCCAGGCTGCGCGTCGATATCGGCAGCAGCATGGCGGCCACTGCCAACGTGCTGCCTTTTAACAAGGTTCTGCGGGTGATCGCCATACTCAGGGTTCTCCCTTGTCGGCGGCGCGGTGCACCGCCGCACGGATACGGTGGTAAGTGGCGCAGCGGCACAGATTGGTCAGGCCCGTATCTATCTGTCGATCGTCCGGCCTCGGGTGTTCCGCCAGCAGCGCGCTGACCGCCATGATCATGCCTGATTGGCAGTAGCCGCACTGCGGCACGTCCTCCGCAATCCAGGCCTGCTGCACCGGATGACTGCGATCGGTGGACAACCCTTCGATAGTGGTCACCTGCCGGTCGCGTACCAATTGCAGCGGATAGCAACATGAACGCACTGCCTTACCGTCGACATGTACCGTACAGGCGCCACAGGCGCCGATACCGCAGCCGAACTTGGTGCCGGTCAACTTAAAATGTTCTCGGATCACCCATAGCAGCGGCGTATCCGGCTCGCCGTTAAATTCGACCGCCTGGCCGTTCAGATTGAACTTCATGCCATCCTCTCTTAGATCAATGCTTCATCCGACGTTTCACCCACGCCCCGATGACGATCAATGCCAGCAATACACCGCCCCAGAACACATAAGGCAATGACGCGATCAACAGCGGTTTTTCACCGCCCGCCCGCTGCCGAGCCACTTGCTCCGGCGTTATCCTGACTGCCGGATTGCCGAATTGCTGCAATACATAGTTGCCCAACTCGGCCAGTTGTCGGTCATCCAGGCTATCGGCGAATCCCGGCATCCAGGTTTGCAGCGTCTCTCCCTGGCGCTGCACGCCATGCAGCATCACCATGATCAGGTTATTGACCCGCTCGCTGCCTACGGTGGAATTGTGAGTCAAAGCAGGGAAATGGCCGTCATAGGCGCCTTCGCCGCCCAGGCGATGGCAGCTGGCGCAGGCAGCGGCATACAGCGCCTGCCCGGCTGCACGGCCTTCACCGCCTCCCTGATAGTCATAGGCCGCTTTCGTTCCTTGCACGGTGACGATCGGCGGCGTCTGTTTAAGCCAGTCGGCGATGGCGTTGAGATCGTCGTCACTCAGGAAACGCAGGCTATGCTCCACCGCCTCCGCCATGCCGCCGGCCGCCTGGGCTTTGTCATTGCGCCCGGTGCGCAGATACTGCACCAACTCTTTCCGGCTCCAGCCGCCGATGCCGCTGACGGGATCCGAGGTGATATTCGGCGCGATCCAACCGCCGGCCTCCCCTCCCGCCAGATAGCGATCGTCGCGTTCGGCCATCATCCCGTTACGCGGGCTGTGACACGCCGAGCAATGCCCCAAAACATCCACCAGATAGCGACCCCGCGCTTTTTTCTCATCTTCATCGCCGGGCCTTTTTTTCAGAAACAGCCAGTTCCAGCCGTGGATCGCATAACGCCAGGAAAAAGGGAACGTCAGTTGGGTCTCAGGCACCGCACGATCGACCGGTGCGACCCCGGTCATAAAATAACGATACAGCGCGTGCAGATCGTCATCGCTCAACCCCTGATAAGCGGTATAAGGCATGGCGGGATACAAGGGTTGGCCGTCCCGCCGGATGCCCTGCGTTAACGCGCGGCGAAACTCGGGTTCACTGTAGTCGCCAATGCCGGTTCCTTTGGCGGGCGTGATATTGCTGGCGATGATATCGCCCATCGGCGAAGCGATGGCATAACCGCCGACGTAGGGGGCGTCCTGTTGGCTGCTGCCGCGGTGACAAGCCGCGCAATCTGCGGCGATCGCCAGGTATTTTCCGCGTGCGATGACCTGTTGGTCATTCTGGCTGGCGAAGACCGAGCAGGAGAAGATCCCCAACGCGATAACGCACAGCTGTTGTGCTCTCCGCCAGCGGCCGATCACGCTTCACCTTCCGGCTTCATCGCTCCCGCGCGCTCCTCCGCCAGCAGCGCAAACTCGTCCGGCAATAGATTTTCCTGTTCGAGCATCGCTATCGCGTTATGTTTGATGCCAAACAATACGCGATAAAAAGCCTCCAGATCGTCGGCCGAAATGCCGCTAAGCAGCTTTTGCCGCGCCTGTTGGCTGGAGTGATCCAACTGCGCCAGCATCTCCTGCCCGGCCACGGTCATTCTCACGCCTTTAGCGCGCTTATCTTCAGACAGGGCATCGCGAGCGATCAGCCGATTTTTTTCCAAAAACAGCAACGCACGCGACATCGTCGAGACTTCGGCGTTCAAATGCTGCGAAACGTCTTTCAACGTGCAGCCATCACCCAGATCGGCAATCGCACTCAGCGCCAGCCAGTGCGGGCGCGTTAGATTGGTCATTTTCACCGACTGGTCCATCGCCGTGCGCCACAGGCGATTGGTGACATCCAGATGGATGCCCAGTGCAGCAGGAAGTTTGCGTGGTTGTGACATACCGGATTGCTCTCGATTATTTATTTGCTTGTGCAAACAAATAATAGATCGGACGTTATGACGGGATCAAGCAGATGAGGGAGAATAAAATAAAAACGATTTAATACATTTGGTTAGTTCATATCGCACGGCATACGCTCCCCAACGACGGGGAGCGATAAGAAAAACTCAGTTCCCCGCGACCTCGCACCGGTAGTCCTGAATTTCGCCGGCCGAGCCCAGGTTGAGATCGGTCAGCTTCAAACGGTTCGCCAACAGCAGCATCTCGCCCTGCGGGCTGACCGCCAGCGCCAGGCCGTAATTGCCGATGCTGTCGCCCTGCTCGACCACATAGTTCTGCAGTAAACGGAAAGGATCTTCCTGGGTTAAATCGGTGCCCGCCAATTTTCTGGCCAGATATTGGTGGCCGACCAATTTCACCGCCAGCGGCCGCCACTGTTGATCTAATTGTTCCGCCTGCTGCCCCAGCGCGTTATAGACATCCTGGCGCAAGCAGGCAACGTGAATATGCAGCTGATTCTGAGAGCGACCATATTTCGAATTGACCGCCAGAGAAACCCATGCGTCTTTTAACGGTTTACCCAGCTCGCTGGATATATGTTCGCGGTTATTCCAGGCCTGGGCGAAATAAGGCGGCGTTCGCTCCGCTTGCAATATCGGGCTCTCGATGCCGCTGACCTTTTCGGTCGGCATCACCAGATCGTGATAGGGGCCTTTGCTGTCCTTAAACAGCACATAACCCTCGGTTAAATCAACCTTTAAGCAGGGCGCCGGATCGTTGTTCTGCTGCTGATTGGGCACGCACTGTTGGCTGACGATTTGCCACAGCGCATTCGGATTACCGCGCCCGAAGAACCACCACAGCACCGCCGCCAGCAGCAAAATGACAAGCAAAATAATTAATAGTCTGAAAAGTCTTTTCATCGTGACGCCCTGTTTACCTATTCCATCTTGAAAGAAGCGCCAGCATAAACCAAGGCTCTTATCGTCACCAGAATATTATCCTTAGCGTCACCTTTCATTGACGTCTTGTTATCAATAAAAATTAAAAATAAGGGTTTACCTAAGTAATTTAAGGTAAATTAATACCGCAGGTTGAATATGAGTGTGATATAAGCAGCCGGACTCTCTTTATATAAGGAACCGACAAGATGCCAACGATGGGCAAATCCCTGCATTACCTCGACGTGGGTTCGGGCTTTCCGTTGCTGCTGGGCCACAGCTATCTGTTCGATCTGAACATGTGGGCACCGCAGTTCGAGGCGCTGGCGAAACGCTACCGCCTGATCGTGCCTGATCTCTGGGGCCACGGCGACTCCCCGGCGCTGCCGCCTGGACGAAACAGCCTGTCGGATATCGCCGCCGATCATTTGGCGCTGATGGATCATTTGGATATTGCAGAGTTCGGCATCGTCGGCCTGTCCGTCGGCGGCATGTGGGGCGCGGAACTGGCGGCGCTGGCGCCGGAGCGGGTGAAAGTGCTGGCGCTGCTGGACAGCTACCTGGGCGACGAAACGCCGGAGGCGCGGCAGCGCTATATGGGCATGCTGGCCGCCGTGGAACAGGCCGGCGCCATCACGTCACCGCTGCTGGAATATATCGCCGCGCAGTTCTATTCCGACGACGTGCCCGCTGCTCTGTCGCAGCCTTTGCTGGCCCATCTGCAAAGCCTGCCCGCCGAGCGCCTGCGCGACAGCATCGTGCCACTGGGCCGGATGATCTTCGGCCGCCCCGACAAGCTGGCGCTGCTGGAAAACATCACCGCCGCCAGCATCGTCATCACCGGCGCGCAGGATAAGCCGCGCCCGCCGGCGGAAGGCCAGCGCATGGCGGATATTCTCGGCTGCCGACATGTGCTGATCCCCAACGCCGGGCATATCAGCAACAAGGAAAATCCGGCGGCGGTCAATGAAACGCTGCTGGCGTTTCTGGCTGAAAACACTACGCCACTATTCTGGTAAGATTCTCCGGGCCGCCTGGCCCGGAGATTCCCTTCAGACGAAGCCTTAGGGAGGGGGAGGCTACATCCGGCGTTTATTGACCAATAGACGTCAGACCCTGGCGGATCCCTTCGTCAGCCTGCTGGCACCATGTCTGCAGACCCTGTGGCGCTTCCTTTTCCAACGCAACCACGTTGCCGTCGTCGTTCAGCACATTGCCTTCACGGCCCATCGCTTCACGCTTGTCGCCGTCGCGGGTGTCGACGCCGCCGGGAATAGCCGCCACGTAGGCCACCATTTTCTTGGCGTTGTCGATGCTGTCCGCTTTCAGAAAACCTTTATCGACGCAGTAAGACATCAGCCCGCTGGTATTACGCGTAATGTCATAGACGTTTTTCAATGCAGCAGGGTCCATCCCTTCGGCATTAGCGGTATTGAACAGGCCCAGAGTCGCGGCAATCATGCCGGTCAGAATGCTCTTTTTCATTGTTATCTCGTTTTAATAATGAATTATTTAGCTTTGAATTATTCACAAAAATAATGTGAATATCGGTACGGTATAACGGCGACTCAGATTAACACAACCCTAACGCGTTAATAACTGTGATTAAGTTAACCTCCAGTAAAATAAAAATGCATGATGGGGTTATTACTCCGCCCGACGTCAGTTTTTACGTTCGACATTAACCGCGCCCAATTCAATTTTAAAATAGTCTCACTATGGAATTATTTACAACGTAAGCGTTGGCCTGCGGTCAATCGCGCCCCCGTCCTTTGCTAAAACCACAGGCGTAACATAGCCTGTTAAGACGCGCCATGCCTTAGTGGGAGAGGATTCACATGAACCATTCCGTCCGGCCGCCGCAATGCGACGACAAAACCATTCTCGATATCACGATGAATTTATATCTCTATCCGGCGGCGCTTATTGCGCACCGCCTGGGCATCTTTGAATTTATTGCATTGCCCCCCCGCAACCTGACCGATATATGCGCTCAGGCCAATGTGGAAAGACGCCCGGCAGAGACGCTGGTCATGGCGCTAGTGGCATTGAAATTGATAGACAGAGACGGCGAAACATTCTCTCTGACGCCGGAAGCGGAAACCTTTTTGTTAAAAAACAACCCGCATTATTTCGGCTATTTTTGGGATTTGATGATTGAAAACAGCGAGATTTTCACGCTGAAAAACCTGGAAAGCGCCATCAGAAAGAATGCCTCGCAGGTGTACGGCGAGCAGGGGCTGTTTGAAACCCATACGCTCGACGCCGACAGAATGCGGCTGTTTACCCACGCCATGCACAGCCTGAGCATGGGATCGGCCAGCGTTTGGCCTACGCTGTTGCCCCTCGGTGCCTGCCGCACGGCGCTGGATATCGGCGGCGCCTCCGGCGCCCATGCCATCAGTCTGGCGACCCATTGGCCGGCGCTCACGTGCACCGTGTTCGATCTGCCGGAGGTGTGCCCGCTCGCCGCCGACTACGCGCACGATTACGGCCTCAGTCAGCGCATCGGCACCCACAGCGGCGATATGTGGCGCGATCCCTACCCGGCGGCGGATCTGCACCTGTACTCCAATATTTTCCACGACTGGCCGATGAACAAGAACCGCTTCCTGGCGCAAAAGAGCTATGCGGCCCTCCCGCCCGGGGGCAGGATCGTGATCCACGAAGTGCTGTACAACGATGACGGCGACGGCCCACCTGCCGCCGCGGGGTACAGCCTGATGATGATGGGATGGACGCAGGGCCGCCAATACTCCGGCAAGGAAATCGGCGACCTGCTGCGCGACGTCGGCTTCGGGCCTGCTCAGGTGCTGCCGTCGCTCGGCTATTTCAGCATCGTCACGGCGCAAAAACCCCAGGCTTAGCGGTTCACCGATCTCGCCATGCGGCTGTAGGTGTGGCGCACGCCGCGGATCGCCACGCTGTAGGCGAAGATGTTTTCCGGCAGCGCCAACCCCAGATAGCCGGTATCGCCGATATGGTGCAGATCGGCGCCGGCCATTTTGCTCATCAGCGCAATCTGCCGCACGGTCTGCACGTCGGCCCCCTCTTGCGAGGTGCCGATCGCCGTCATCGCCAGCGCGCCCTGCCGCTGGGCATAGGCGATCAGCGCCGCCACTTTCTCCTGCGACATGCCGGGAATGGTGCCCGGCGCCGGCAACAGCACGATGTCCGCGCCGTTCTCCACGAACAGCGCGATATCCTGCTCGCCGATCAGCTGGCTGCCGCTTTCGCGCACGATACCGGCGCCGTGCATCTTGCCGGTCACCAGCACCATCTCGTCGCCTACCTCATCGCGGATCGCTTTCAGCGCGGCGGCGATCGCCTGATTGCTGACGCCGTTGTTCGGGTTGCCGGTCAGCACCAGCATGCGCGCGCCGAGCTGATACAGCTTGCGCGCATTCTCGGCGGTGGCGGCGCGGCCCGCCGTCATCTGCCAGAAGTCGTTATGTTCGGTGGCGAAGGCCGGATCGACGGCCTCCAGATTCACCCCGATCACTCGTCCGGTCAGCCGCTGCAGCGTGCGCAGCGCCTCCTGCGGCGGCACGTCGGCGGGCAGGCCCGCGATGTGCGGACGATCGACGTCGAACAGGTTCAACAGCAGCAGATCGGCGCCCTGGCTGGCCGCCAGTTCGGCGTTGGTGACGTTATTGAGCAGCGGCTGAGTGACCGCGATGGTTTCGCTGACCAAAATGCGCCCTTCACTGGCGCGGATGGCGTAGAGCAGATCGGCTTTGCCGATATCGGCCAGATCGCTGGCGCTGCAGTCCAGATAACGTTTCATGAGACAGGCTCCGATGACGTTGGCGGGAATGGATGGTCCCCCTCTCCCACCGCAGTGAAAGAGGGGGAAGACTTACTTCAGGGTAAAGCTTTGCGACTGCACGTTGTCGGAATCCAGGCCGACAAACACGTTGAATTTGCCCGGCTCCGCCCCCCACTTCAGGCTGGCGTTGTAGAACTTCAGATCCTCTTCGCTAATCGGCAGCTCAACCTGCTGCGACTGGCCGGCCTTCAGCGTCACTTTCTTGAAGTTGCGCAGCTCTTTCACCGGGCGGCTGACCGACGCGGTGACGTCCTGCAGATACAGCTGCACCACCGTGGCGCCGTCGTACTTGCCGGTATTCTTCAGCGTGACGCTGGCGGTTAACTTGCCGTTGCGCGCCATCGTCGGGCTGGACAATTTCAGATCCGACAGGCTGAAAGTGGTGTAGCTCAGGCCGTAACCGAACGGATACAGCGGGCCGTTCGGCGAATCGAAGTAGCGCGAGGTGTATTTGCCGGGGTTCTCCTTGCCGAACGGCCGGCCGGTGTTCAGGTGGTTGTAGTACATCGGGATCTGGCCGACCGAGCGCGGGAAGGTCATCGGCAGCTTGCCCGACGGGTTGTAGTCGCCGAACAGCACGTCCGCCACCGCGTTGCCGCCCTCGGTGCCGCTGTACCAGGTTTCCAGCATCGCGTCCGCCTGCTCGCTCTCCCAGCTCAGCGCCAGCGGCCGGCCGTTCATCAGCACCAGCACCAGCGGCTTGCCGGTGGCTTTCAGCGCGGCGATCAAATCACGCTGGCTCTGCGGGATCGTGATGTCGGCGCGGCTGGAGGCCTCATGCGCCATGCCCTGCGATTCCCCCACCACCGCCACCACCACGTCGGCCTTGTTCGCCGCCTGCACCGCTTCGTCGATCATCTGCTGCGGCGAGCGGGTGTCGAACGCCACCGCCGGCTCATACTCGTTGAGATAGTCGATGATGCCTTTATCCTGCGTGACGTTGGCGCCCTTGGCGTACAGAATGCGCGCCTTGTCGCCCACCGCCCGCTCCAGCCCTTCGCGCAGGGTGACCGACTGCTTGACCACCCCGGCGGCTGACCAACTGCCCATCACGTCGCGCTGGCTGTCGGCCATCGGCCCGACCAGCGCAATGGTCGCCTGCTTGCTCAGCGGCAGCGTCTGCTTATCGTTCTTCAGCAGCACCATCGTCTTGCGCGCCACCACCCGCGCTTCGGCGCGGTGCAGACGGCTTTCGGCGTTGGTGTCCTGCGGATCGGAACCCGCCGGGCCCAGATGCACATACGGATCCTTGAACAGCCCCATGTCGTATTTGGTGTTGAGCACGTCGCGGCAGGCGCGGTCGATATCGCTTTCAGACACCAGTCCGTCCTTCACCAGACCCGGCAGGTATTTGTCGTAGAACTCGTCGCTCATGCTCATGTCGACGCCGGAGGTGATCGCCAGGCGCACCGCGTCGCGCGCGTCGGCGGCCACGCCGTGTTTAATCAGCTCTTTGATCGCGCCGTGGTCGCTGATGGTGATGCCTTTAAAGCCCCACTGGTCGCGCAGCAGATCTTTCAGCAGCCACGGGTTGGCGGTGGCCGGCACGCCGTTGATCGCGTTGAGCGACACCATCACCCCGCCGCTGCCGGCGTCCACCGCCGCTTTGTAAGGCGGCAGATAGTCCTGATGCATGCGCAGCGGGCTCATGTCGACGGTGTTGTAATCGCGGCCGCCTTCGACGGCGCCATACAATGCAAAGTGCTTGACGCTGGCCATCACCGAACCGGGTTTGGCCGGATCGCCGTTCTGGAAACCGTCGACCATCACCTTGGCGATTTTCGATACCAGCCAGGTGTCTTCGCCGAAGCCTTCGGAGACCCGGCCCCAGCGAGGATCGCGGGTAATATCGACCATCGGCGCGAAGGTCATGTTCAGGCCATCGTCGCTGGCCTCCTGCGCCGCCACGCGGGCGCTGAGCGCAATGGCTTCCAGATCGAAACTGGCCGCCAGCCCCAGGCTGATCGGGAACACGGTGCGCTGGCCATGCACCACGTCATAGGCGAAGAACAACGGGATTTTCAGGCGGCTGAGCTGCATCGCCTGATCCTGCATCACCCGGATATCCGGCCGGGTGACGGTATTGAAGATGGCGCCGATCTGCCCTTTGCGGATCCCCTCGCGGATCGCTTCTTTCGGGTTATCCGGCCCGACGCTGATCAGCCGCAGCTGGCCGATCTTCTCTTCCAGCGTCATCTGCTTCATCAAATTGGACACGAAGGCGTCGCGCTGCTGGGCGTGAATGCCCTGCGTTATCGGCGTTTCCTGCGCAAAAGCCGGGCTGAGGGCCAGACCGGACAACATACTCACCACACAAAGCCATTTCATCTTGTTTTATCTCAGGCGTGTTTCCGCCGCCAACGCCGCGGAGTTTAATCGGAGTGAAGAAACAGTTTGCCACACTCTGTTTCATCGCCAAGGGAATTCGCATCGCTAATGTTTACAAAGCATTACAGGTTATCGGCAGGTAATTCTGCAGCCGGGCGCGGCTGTCGGCGGCCTCCGCCGCCAGAAAATCGACCAGCGCGGTTAACGTCGGCGGCGCCACCGTGCGTTCAGGATAGACCAAATAATAGGCCGCGCCGCTGCTGACGCAGAGCGGGAACGGCGTGACGATGCGCTGCGCCTGAATATCTTCCTCCAGCAGGCACAGATCGCCGATGGCGATGCCGAATCCCTGCAGCGCGGCGCTCATCGCCAGATCGAGGGTATCGAAATGCTGGGCCTTACCGGACGGCAACGCATCGGCGCCCGCCGCCTTCAGCCAGCGCAGCCAGTCGCGCCGATCGCGCGTCGGGTGCAGCAGAGTTTTGTCCGTCAAGTCCGTCAACCGGGCCGCCGGAGGCAGGAACGTCGGCGTGCAGACCGGCGTGAGGATTTCATCGAACAGCAAGTGCGCGGTCAGCTTTTTACCCGGCGGCCGGCCGAATACCACCGCGGCGTCAAACTGCTCGGTACTGAAATCCAGGCCGTGCGACACCGAGGCGGTCAGCTCGATATGCATGTCCGGCCGTTCATTTTGCAGGCGAATGATGCGCGGCAGCACCCAACGCATGGCGCAGGTCGGGCATTTGATACGCAGCGCCCCCGGCGGAGCGGCGGCCCGCGTCAGGGCTTCATCCAACTGCCCCAGCGCCTGCTGTACCGGCGCCAGCAGCTGCGCGCCCTGCGGCGTCAGCGCCAGACCACGCGCCTGGCGGCTGAACAGCGGATAGCCCAGGCGCTGTTCCAGCCCGAGGATTTGCCGGCTGACCGCTCCCTGCGTCAGGTGCAACTGCCGGGCGGCATGGGTAAAGTTAAGGCGTTGCGCCACCACCACGAAGGTTTTCAACACGTCGAGCGACGGCAGGGATATCGGCATAGCGTGCCTCGATTAGGTATGATCGTAGTGCATGGCAAGTATGACAAACTTTCCCTTGTCCGCCTACGCCGCCTGATGCTTAATCGCTCAACACTTCCCTGTTTGCCTGGAGCCCATCATGCAGAGCGCCTGCTCATCCCGCTCGAAGCTGCCGGACGTCGGCACCACTATCTTCACCGTCATTGGCCAACTCAGCGCCGAACATCAGGCCCTCAACCTGTCGCAGGGCGCGCCCAACTTCGCCGGTGATCCGCAGCTGATCGAGGCAACGGCGCAAGCCATGCGCGCAGGTCATAACCAATACGCGCCGATGAGCGGCGTGGCGGCATTACGTGCTGCCCTGGCGGAAAAAGCTGAACGATTGTATGGCGCGCGCTATGACGCCGACGAAGAAATCACGGTGATCGCCAGCGCCAGCGAAGGGCTGTACTCGGCGATCAGCGCGCTGGTACACCCCGGCGACGAGGTGATCTATTTCGAACCGGCGTTCGACAGCTATGCGCCGATCGTGCGCCTGCAGGGCGCCACGCCGGTGGCGATCAAACTGTCGCTGCAGGATTTTCGCGTCGACTGGGACGAAGTGGCCGCCGCCATCAACGGCAAAACGCGCATGATCATCGTCAACACGCCGCACAACCCGACCGGTGCGGTGTTTGACGCGCAGGATATCGACCGCCTGACCGCCCTGACCCGCGACACCGACATCGTGATCCTGTCCGACGAGGTCTACGAGCACGTGGTGTTCGACGGTGAAATTCACCACAGCATGGCGCGCTATCCGCAGCTGGCGGAACGCAGCGTGATCGTGTCGTCGTTCGGCAAAACCTACCACGTCACCGGCTGGCGCGTCGGCTATTGCCTGGCGCCGGCGGCGTTGATGGACGAGATCCGCAAGGTGCACCAGTTCATGGTGTTCTCCGCCGATACGCCGATGCAGCACGCCTTCGCCGCCGCGCTCGCCAACCCGCAGAGCTACCTGGGGCTGGCGGCGTTTTACCAACAAAAACGCGATCTGCTGGCCAGCGCCCTGCAGGATTCGCGCTTTGAGCTGCTGCCCAGCCGCGGCAGCTTCTTCATGCTGGCCCGCTTTAGCGGCTTCAGTCACGAAAGCGACAATGACTTCGCCGTGCGCTTGATCCGCGAAGCGAAGGTGGCGACGATCCCGCTGTCGGCGTTCTACAGCGACGGCACCGATACCGGCCTTATTCGGCTGAGTTTTTCCAAAGATAACGAGACCCTGCTGGAAGGCGCGCGCCGCCTGAGCCAGGTGTAATTTTTTGTCCGACCATGGGAAAGGGGCACTGCCTATGAAAGCTTTGAAAACGCTGTTCGCCGCCGGATGCCTGCTGGCCGCCGGCTCTTCTCTGGCGGCGGAAAACAGCCTGCGCTTCGGTCTGGAAGCGCTGTATCCGCCGTTCGAATCCAAATCCGCCAGCGGCAAACTGGAAGGGTTCGACATCGAGTTGGGCGACGCGGTGTGCACCGCCGCGCAGTTGCAATGCAGCTGGGTGGAAACCTCGTTCGACAGCCTGATCCCAGCGCTGCAGGCGCGCAAGTTCGACGCCATCAACTCGGCGATGAACGTGACCGAACAGCGGCGCCAGGCGATCGCCTTTACCGACGCCATCTATCAGGTGCCGAACCGCCTGATCGCCAAGGCCGACAGCGGCCTGCTGCCGGACGCCAAAGCGCTGGCGGGCAAACACGTGGGCGTGCTGCAAGGCTCGATTCAGGAGATCTACGCCAAAACCCATTGGGCGCCGGCGGGCGTGGATGTGGTGTCTTACCAGGATCAGAATCAGGTGTATCTCGATCTGGCGGCCGGTCGGCTCGACGCCACGCTGGTGATGGCGCCGTCGGGGCAAAGCGGCTTCCTGTCGCAGCCGGACGGCAAGGGCTTCGCCTTCGTCGGCGAGGCGGTGCGCGACGACAAAATCCTCGGTGAAGGCATTGCCTTCGGCCTGCGCAAAGGGGATGAGGCGCTGAAGAAGAAACTGGATGCCGCCATCGCCAAAGTGAAACAGCAAGGCACGGTGGCGGCGCTGTCGAAGAAGTATTTCGGCGACATCGACGTGACGGTGAAGTGATGGACGGGGGCGGCACCGCCCCCCCCCCCCCCTGCCGCGTTTAGCGATCGAACACCGAGCTGTTCAGCGCGCGATCCTGCTGGTGGCGCTCCAGCGCCAATTCTATCAGGCGCGTGATCAGCGCCTGGTAGCTGACGCCGCTGGCGGCCCACAGCTTGGGATACATGCTGATGTTGGTGAAGCCCGGCAGCGTGTTGATCTCGTTGATTACCACCTGGTTGTCCGGCGTCAGGAACACATCCACCCGCGCCAGCCCGAAGCACTCCAGCGCGCGGAACGCCTTCAGCGCCACCTCGCGGATGTGGTCGCTTACTTCCGGCGCGATCGCCGCCGGCACCACCACCTGAGCGCCCTGCTCATTGATGTATTTGGTGTCGTAGGAGTAGAAGGCGTCACTCAGCACGATCTCGCCGCACACGCTGGCCTGCGGATCGTCGTTGCCCAGCACCGCGCACTCGATCTCGCGGCCGACGATCGCCGACTCCACCAGCACTTTGTGATCGAAACTGAAGGCCAATGCCACCGCCGCGTCAAACTCGGCGCGGTTTTCCACCTTGCTGACCCCCACAGACGAGCCCTGGTTGGCCGGCTTGACGAACAGCGGCAGGCCGAGGCGCTCGCTCAGTTGCTCAAACGTGAACCCGGCACGATTGGCGCGGGTCAGAGTGACGAAAGGCGCCACCGCCAGCCCGGCGTCGCGCAGCAGGCGCTTGGTCACGTCTTTATCCATGCTGACCGCCGAGCCGAGCACGCCGGCGCCGACGAACGGCATATTGGCCATACGCAGCAGCCCCTGCAGCGAGCCGTCTTCCCCCAGCGTGCCGTGCACGATCGGGAAGATGACGTCGAGCTGGCCCAGCGCGCCGGCGCTGCCCGCTTCGATCAGCTGCTGTTTTTCCTGGCCCGGGATCAGCGCCACGTTCTTGTTCGAGCGGTTCAGCGCGATCAGCGCCGGATTCTCGGCGTTGAGCAGGTAATTGGAGGCGTCGTTGATGTGCCACTGCCCCTGTTTGTCGATCCCCAGCAGCGTGACGTCAAACTTCTCTTTGTCGATTGCATCCACAATGTTTTTGGCTGACTGCAGCGACACCTCATGCTCCGCCGATTTACCGCCAAAAATCACTCCAACACGTAGTTTAGTCACGCCTTAAATCCTTCTGAAAAATCATGGCAAAAAAGTCGTTCATCACAATAAACGCATTGCCTGGCGGCGGCAATCGTTGTTGCCAGAATCTTCTTACGCCACAGAATGCCACATCGCGACCATCCAAAACGCATACACTTCGTATATTGTTCATTTATGGAGACGCCGATGGGCATCGTAAAAATTTCGGACGCGCTGCATGACGATCTGCGCCTCGCCAGCCTGACCATGACGCGTTCGATCAACGCGCAGGCCGAGTACTGGATCAGGATCGGCATGCTGGCGGAGTTCCATCCGGAACTGACTTACCCGCAACTGGTAAAAAAAATGATGAAAGATAACGCGCTGACGCTGAAGGAGATTGTCGGGTGAAACAGATTGTGATTAAAACGCCGGAAGAGATTGCCAAAATGCGCCATTCCGGCGCTCTGTTGGCTAGAGTGTTTGCTATGCTCGATGAGGTCATCGTCGAAGGCATCTCCACCATGGAGATCAACGACCGCGCCGAGGCGTTTATCGTCGAAGAGCTGAAGTCGCGCCCGGCCAGCAAGGGGCAGTATGATTTCCCCTATGTGCTCAACACCTCCGTGGACGACGTGGTGTGCCACGGCGTGCCGTCGGCCAGCAAAATCCTGCGTTCCGGCATGATCGTCAACGTGGATATCACGCTGGAAAACGGCGGCTACATCGCCGACTCCAGCAAGATGTACTGCATCGGCCAGGTGACGCCGCTGGCCAAACGGCTGGTGAACAACGTCTATGAATCGATGTGGCAAGGCATTCGCGCGGTCAAACCGGGCGCCACTCTGGGGGATATCGGCCACGCCATCCAGCGACACGCCGAACAGGCCGGCTACAGCATCGTGCGGGAATATTGCGGCCACGGCATCGGCCGCGACATGCACGAAGAGCCGGCGGTACTGCACTACGGTCAACCCGGCAGCGGCATGGCGCTGCAGGAAGGCATGGTGTTCACCATCGAGCCGATGATCAACCAGGGCGACCGCCGCATCAAGCAGAAGAAAGACGGCTGGACGGTGGTGACGCGCGACAAAAAACTGTCGGCGCAGTGGGAGCACACCGTGGCGGTCACCGCCGACGGCGTGGAGATCCTGACGCTGCGCGACGAAGAGCGCCGGGCCGGCTACGCCGAGCGCTACTAAACCCACAAGCCATTAGCTTAATAAGCTGATGGCTTAATAAGTTATTTAATTGATAACCTCTTGGCTTATTGCGCGGCACCGGCGCCGCGGTTAAGGCTACGGGGATGACAGGGAGACAGGCAGCATGCAGTCAGGCAATCAGACGTTTATCAATCAGCTCAAGGACATCGTCGGCAGCCCGCAGCTGTTGACCGGCGATCGCAACACCGAGCGTTATCGCAAGGGCTTCCGCTCCGGCGAAGGCCAGGCGCTGGCGGTGGTGTTTCCCACCAGCCTGCTGCAGCTGTGGCGCATTCTGCAGGCCTGCGTGGCCGCCGACAAAATCGTCATCATGCAGGCCGCCAATACCGGCCTGACCGAAGGCTCAACCCCCAGCGGCAACGACTATGATCGCGATATCGTCATCGTCAGCACCCTGCGCCTCGATCATATTCAGGTGCTGGACAACGGCAAGCAGGTGGTCGGTTTTCCCGGCAGCACCCTGCACCACCTCGAGAAATTGCTCAAACCCTACGGCCGCGAACCACATTCGGTGATCGGCTCTTCCTGCATCGGCGCCTCGGTGATCGGCGGCGTGTGCAACAACTCCGGCGGCTCGCTGGTGAAACGCGGCCCGGCCTATACCGAAATGGCGCTGTACGCCCAGCTAGGGGAAGACGGCCAGCTGCGCCTGGTGAACCATCTGGGCATCCGGCTTGGCGACACGCCGGAAGAGATCCTCACCCGACTGGAAAAAGGCGACTATCGCCCGGAGGACGTCGAATACGGTGAGCTGCGCGCCTCGGATAACGAATACGCCAGCCGGGTGCGCGACGTCGATGCCGACACCCCTTCCCGCTTCAACGCCGACAAACGCCGCCTGTACGAGGCCTCCGGCTGCGCCGGCAAGCTGGCAGTGTTCGCGGTGCGGCTTGACACCTTCGAGAAAGAGGGCAAAGAGCAGGTGTTCTATATCGGCACCAACGACACCGCGGTGCTGACCGAACTGCGCCGCCACATGCTGAGCAAATTCGAAAACCTGCCGGTGGCCGGTGAATACATGCACCGCGATATCTTCGACATCGCCGAGGTGTACGGCAAAGACACCTTCATGATGATCGACAAGCTCGGCACCGATCAGATGCCGCGCTTCTTCACCCTGAAAGGCCGCATGGACGCCAGCCTCAACAAGCTGCCGCTGCTGCCGCACAACCTGACCGATCGGCTGATGCAGGGCCTGAGCCATCTGGCGCCGAGCCACCTGCCGAAGCGCATGAAGGAATACCGCGAACGTTTCGAACACCACCTGCTGCTGAAGATGGCCGGCCCCGGCGTAGACGAAGCGCAGCGCTACCTGACCGACTATTTCGCCCAGGCCGAAGGCGCCTTCTTCGCCTGCACGCCTGACGAAGGCAAAAAGGCCTTCCTGCACCGCTTCGCCGCCGCCGGCGCCGCGGTGCGCTACCACGCGGTGCACGCCGACAAGGTGGAGGATATTCTGGCGCTGGACATCGCCCTGCGCCGCAACGACACCGACTGGTTCGAAACGCTGCCGCCGGAGATCGACAGTCAGTTGGTGCATAAGCTGTATTACGGCCACTTTATGTGCCACGTCTTCCACCAGGACTACGTGGTGAAAAAAGGCGTGGACAGCCATGCACTGAAAGAAAAGATGCTCGAGATCCTCAACCGGCGCGGCGCCGAGTACCCGGCGGAGCATAACGTCGGCCACCTGTACCACGCCAAACCGGATCTGCAGGCGTTCTACCGCACCGCCGATCCGACCAACAGCTTCAACCCCGGCATCGGCAAAACCAGCAAACGCAAAGGCTGGGCCGAAGACCCCCGCTAAGAGCGCCCGATTGGCCTGCCGAGGCGGGCCACCTCACCTTCCTGTTGACCTTCAATGGCCCATTCAGCGTTCCGCACGCAGCAGCAAGGAGACGATGAACGCGCCCCCCAGCCCCGCCGTAATGATGCCGATGGGCAGCTCCTGATTGGGGATCAGGCTGCGGCTGAGCATGTCGCCGCCGGTCAGCAGCATCGCCCCCAGCAGGCCGCACATCGGCACGGACAAGCGGTGGCGCACGCCCACCAGGCGCCGTGCCAGATAAGGCACCATCAGCCCGACAAAACCGATCACGCCCGTCAGCGAAACGAGAAACGCCGTGGACAGTGCGCAGCACAGAAAGGTCTCGGTGCGCAGGCGCGCGACGTTGACCCCCATCGAATGGGCGGTGTGCTCGCCCGCCAGCAGCGCGTCCAGCGCCCGCCAACGCAGCGCCGTAAACCCGGCCAGCAGCACGAAACTCGCCAACGGAATGAACAGATTATCCCAACGCGCCAGCCCCAGCCCGCCCAGCGACCAGAACAACACCGAGCCGGCCGCCCGCTGATCGCCGGAAAACACCAGGTAGCTGGTGAGCGCGCTGAACAAAAACGAGACCGCCAGGCCGCAGACGATCAGCTGCTCGGCGCGCCTGACCCGGCTGACGCGAAACAGGATCATCACCGCCATCGCGGACAAAATGCCGCCGGCGAAAGCGGACAGCGGCAACGTCAGCGCGCCCAGCGCATCGCCGAAGCGCGTTATGACCAGCACCGCGCCGGCGGAGGCGCCGGAGGAGAGCCCAAACAGAAAAGGATCGGCCAGCTCATTGCGGGTGGTAGTCTGCAGTAACGCGCCGGTCATCGCCAGCCCGGCGCCGGTCAACGCCGCCAACAGGGCTCTGGGCATTCGCAGTTGCACGACGATGGTATCCAGCATGCCGGAGAGGGGCGCCGAACCGAGCCCTAACGCCGCCAACGCCTGCCGCCATGACAGCGCAACGCTGCCCAGCTGCAGGCTCCAGACCATTAATCCGCACAACGTCAACAGCACCAGCGGCGCGAGCAGCATAAATCGCCGGGTCGGCGAGTTCATTCAGCCTCCGGCGCGTACAGCGCCCGCGCCAGCTTTTCCACCGCGCCGATGTTGGCCGGCCCCGGCGTCAGCTCCGCATACTGCAGTTTCAGATAACGGTGGTGCCGTACCGCGGGGGTCAATTTCATCAACGGGTGAGACTCGAGGAAGCGCCGCAGCGCATCGGCCCCCGAACCGGTCTGGTAATCCAGCAGAATAATGAAGTCGGGCTCGGCCGCCGCCACCGCCTCCCAGGACGCCGTCGTCCAGCTCGCCGGCAAATCGTCCATCACGTTGCGGCCGCCCGCCGCTTCGATGATCGCCGTCGGCATGGCGTAATTGCCGCTGGTAAAAGGCTTCTCCTCCCCCGAGTCATAGACGAACACCTTGAGCGGCGTCTGACCCGCCGGTCTGACTGGCAGCGCGGCCAACCGGCGCCGCCAGCCTTCAACCAACGCGGCGGCCTCTTGCGGCTTGCCGAAAATCTTGCCGAGCTTCAGCTCATCGTCATACAGCAGGTTCATATCGGCCTTCTGCGGCCGCCCGCCGGCCTGCACGCAGCTCTCGCTCAACACCAGCGTTTTGATGCCGAACGGGGCGAGCTTCTCCGGCGTGACGTCGCCGCCGATCTTCATACCGTAATTCCAGCCGGCGAAGAAGAAATCCGGCTGCGCCGCCAGCAACGTTTCCAAAGCGGGATATTTCGGCGCCAGTTCGGGAATGGCGCCCATCGCCGCCTTGAAGTCGGGCGTCAGTTTGTACCAGCCGGTGATGCCGGTCAGCCCGACAATGCGATCCTGCAGATGGAGCGCAAAGGCCATCTCGGCCATGTTGATGTCGTTGATGACGGCGCGTTGAGGCGCCTGGTTGAAGGTGATCGGCGAACCGCAGCTGTCTACGGTGACGGGAAATTTTTCGGCCGCCGCCGCCCCACCGGCCAGCAGCAGGAGCAGGAGCAGGGGGAATACGCGTGTGTTCATATTTCTCTCTGGTTTATCAAGCGCAATGGGGAACGTCAAAAATACGCAGCGTTTTCCCGCTGACGGGGTGCGCCACCTTGAAACTGTTCATGCCGAACACCGGCAAAATCACCGGGGTCTGCAACACCGCCTCGGGCGTACCACAGGCTACCTGGCGGCTTTCGTTGAGCACCAGGATCCGATCGGCAAACGCCTCCGCCACGGGCAAATCGTGCAGCACCGCAATCACGGCGATATCTTTATTTTTCACTAACGACAGCAGCGCCGAGCGCCCGGGCGGATCGAGATGATTGGTCGGTTCATCCAGCAACAACAGCTCGGGAGACTGCGCCAACGCCCGGGCCAGTGCGGCGCGCTGGCGCTGGCCGCCCGAGAGCCGCCCCAACGGGTGGCGCCTGAGCGGCGCCAGCCCGGTTTCCCCGATGGCCTCGTCAACGATGCGCCTTCCCGTCGCAGAGCGTTCGCCATGCGGTAAACGGCCCAACGCCACGTAATCCTCAACCGACAGCCGCAAATCCGGCAGATCGTTTTGCGCCAGAAAGGCGATGCTTCTGGCGCGCTCCGCCGCCGGCCACGCGGACAAGGCGCGCCCTCGCCAGTAAATGCCGCCGCTGTCCGGCCGCGTTTCGCCGATCAGGGTGCGCAACAGGCTGGACTTGCCGCTGCCGTTGGGGCCGATCACCGCCAGCTTCTCACCGGCGCGGAGCGCGAAATGGATGTTGTCGAGTATCAATTCCCCGCCGTGGCCGGTCAGGCTAACTCCATCAACATGGAGGATGTCGTGAGCTGAATTCATCATGCATGAATTGTTATATTATAACATATCAGTGTTTTTACCACGATTGCTCGCCTTCTGCAAAAGCGAATCGCAAACTCTTCTGCCGCACGCGCTGCGTGAAGCAAGGCAGAGGGCAAGCCGCGCCCTGCGTCAAAACGGCGTGATTAAAGCAACATAGCACACCTTTTTATTAATGATAATGATTTTCATTATCATTAATATCTCTGTGATTTCCGATTGCACGCCCCGCTGAACTTGGTTATGTTTGAGGCGACTGGTTTCATTCACGGTTTTCAGGAACTCACATGACCTACCTGGCGCACAGCACAGATCCGACAAACGCGACCGTTCCGGCCGTCGTTTTGCTGTGTGCTTCCTCCGCCCCACCCGCCGTTTCTTCTGTCGTTTCTGCGGTTGCCGCTTACCCGCCACGCCTTGTGGTTGTGCGTTAAGCCAAACCGATTTTTTACCTCCGGCTTAGTGATCTGTTGCGTTCATGCGTAGACCGCCGCGCGCGCCGGAGCCTGTAATTTTCACGACAGGTGAAATTGATATGCGATTACCTTCTCTCTGGGCCAATGCCGGCCTGGCTACGCTGTTCGTCCTGCTCTGGAGCAGCGGCGCGATCTTCTCCCGTTGGGGATTGGAGCACGCCTCCGCCTTCGCTTTTCTGTTCTTCCGCTGCGCCATCGCGCTGGCGGTGCTGTTGGCCATCGGCCTGTGGCGGCGCCAGTGCCTGCCCGCCCCCGGCACCCGCCGGCGCGTCGCGCTGATCGGCGTGTTGATGATCGGCAGCTATCAGATCTGCTATCTGCTGGCGTTGGAACAGGGCATTACGCCCGGCGTGCTGGCCACATTGCTCGGCGTACAGCCGATCCTCACCCAGTTCATCACCGAACGGCGCTGCACCGGGCTGCGCGCATTCGGGCTGGCGCTGGCGATGGCCGGGCTGACGCTGGTGGTGTACCAAAGCCTGATGGTGGCTCATTTCTCGCCGAGCGGCATGCTGTTCGCCTTTATCGCATTGGGGAGCATGACCGCCGGCACCCTGCTGCAAAAGGGCATGACGCAGCCGCCGCTGGCGGTCTTGCCGCTGCAGTATGCCATCGGGCTATTGATGTGTACGCTGGCGCTGCCGTTTGAGCCGCTGCGGGTCGACTGGCGGCCTGAGTTCGTGCTGCCGCTGCTGTGGATGGCGGTGGTGATCTCGGTGCTGGCGACGTTCTTGCTGTATCGCCTGATCCAGCGCGGCAACCTGGTGCAGGTCACCAGCCTGTTCTATCTGATCCCGGCGGTGACCGCCCTGCTGGATTATCTGCTGCTCGGCCACGCGCTGGCCGCGCTGAGCCTGTTGGGGATGGCGGGCATCGTGCTCGGCGTGATGCTGGTTTTCCGCCGCGCATAAAAGCAAAAGCCCCCGCGCCGTTCCACCGGCGCGGGGGCGACAACAACAGCCGTTAACTCAGAATAACCAGGAACCGTACCCCCACAGCAGCACCGTCCCCCCAAGCAGCAGCTCGAGCAACAGAATGCCGATAGCGAAGGTCGAGCTGGAGAAGATGAACCCTTCCTTACTGTCGATATTCAGGAAGTGCGGGATCCCCAGATTCAGCAGATAGCCCGAATAGCACAGGCCGATAATGCCGACAAACAGACACAGCCAGACGACCGGATAAAGCGCCACTACCCCGCTGAGGAACATCGGGGTCGCCACGTAGCCGGCGAACACCATGCAGCGGTGCAGGCTGGGGCGCGATTCATAACGCCGCGCCATCCAGTGAATGACTTTCCCCATGGCCGCTACGCCCGCCAGCATCAGCAGGTAGAACGCCACGGCGGTATAAAGCGCGGTAAACATGTCGAGCCTGATGGCATGTCCCTCGCCGGAGAGCCAGCCCAACTGGGTGGTGCCGATAAAGGCGCAGACCACCGGGATGGCTGCCAAGAGCAACACGTGATGGGTGTATAGGTGCGAGACGCTTTCATTCTCGCTTTTGATCTGTTCGAACTCGGCGCTGGGATGCGCCAGAAGTCCCCAAACATGACTGACCATGAGACACCTCCAATCTCGCCGTAGGCCGCGATCGGCGAACGAATTTCACACCTCTGACGGACTGCTACCCGTGCGAGGATTGCGGCCACGGGGCTCTCTCCCCTGTACTAATTATAGTCTTTCGGCGAAAAAACGTGCGGAAAGCGCAACGCCGCGGCGCTTTGTCTTATACTCCCACCATGAAAACCAGGCTGTGAGGAAGGTCATGTCATCCGTTATCACCACCCGCCAGGCGGGGATCGTCGACGTCGAAGCCGGGCGCAACGTTACCGTGATCGAACCCTGCAATCTGTACGGTTGCCGGCTCGGTGACGATGTCTTCGTCGGCCCGTTCGTCGAGATCCAGCGCCACGTCAGCATCGGCGCGCGCAGTAAAATTCAGTCGCACAGCTTTATCTGCGAATACGTCACCCTCGGCGAAGCGTGCTTTGTCGGCCATGGCGTCACCTTCGCCAACGATCTGTTCAAAGACGGCGCGCCCAATGCCGATCCGGCCAGCTGGGGGCGCACCTGCATCGGCGATCGGGTGTCCATCGGCTCCGGCGCCACGATCCTGGCGGTGGAGATCTGCAGCGACGCGGTGATCGGCGCCGGGGCGGTCGTGACCCGCGACATCACCCGCAAGGGGATCTACGCCGGCAACCCGGCGCGCCTGCTGCGGGAGCTGCCGTAATGATCCCGGCCATCCGCATCGTGGCCATTGAGGCGCTGCCCGATGATTACCTGACGCGCGGCGATTTCGGCTTTACCATCGCCTGTTACGCCCTGCCGCAGTTCGACAGCCCGGTCGACAGCTGGCCAACCCGCCCGGTGGCGCCGTTTCGCAAACGCTATCCCCTGGCGCCGTTCGCCAACGAAGACAGCGTGACCTTCCTGGCTTATCGCCAGGACGACGCCGTTGGCCACATCACGCTGAGCAAAAACTGGAACGGCTACACCCTGATCGACGAGATCGCGGTCAGCGCTGACGCGCGCCGTCAGGGCATCGCCGGGGCGCTGCTGGACTGCGCCAAACAGTGGGCGCGGCAGCAGGAAACCTCAGGTATGATGCTCGAAACGCAGAACAACAATCTGGCGGCCTGCCGCTGCTACCAGCATTACGGGTTTATTCTCGGCGGCATCGATCGTTTGCTGTACCGCGCCGAGCCGGAGATCGCCGATCACGAAATCGCGCTGTTCTGGTATTTGCCGTTCAATAGCGAAATCGGTTACTGATTTATCGATTGCCATTGAGGCTATGTTTACTTTTTAACCCCTACCATCGGATGAGAACTGTTATCACTTACTCTGATAAACCAGCGACACCCAGGGAGGGCCGTATGAACAAGAACAAGGCTGTTTTACTGATGTTAGCTATCGCCATGAGCGGATGCGCCGATCGCCCCACCGCCGTCACCCCCGCAACGCCGCCGACCGACGCCGCCGTTTCGCCGCCGAACCTGCAACCGCAGATAGACGCCAGCACCCGCAGCAAGCTGCGTGAGATCCTCGCGCTGCGCGCCGGTTGGCCCGCCGCGCAGCCGCATGGCCGCACCGTCGATTTGATTTCGCGTGAATTCCTCGGCACGCCCTACCTCGCCAACCGCCTGATCGGCTCGCAGAGCACGCCCGAGCAACTGGTGATCGACTTCCGCGGGCTGGATTGCTTCACCTACATCGATTATGTGGAAGCGCTCAGCACCGCCCGCAGCGAGACCGAGTTCGTTCAGCGTCTGGTAGACATTCGCTACGTCGACGGCAAAATCGCCTTCCCGCAGCGCAAACACTTCTTCACCGACTGGGCGCAGCGGCCGAAAAAAGTGGCCGAAGACATCACCGCCCAGCTCAGCCCACACGCCGTCACCCTCGTGAAAAACCTCAACCAGAAGGCGGACGGCAGCAGCTACCTGCCCGGTTTGCCCAACGTACAGCGCAGCGTGACCTACATTCCCAGCGACCGCGTCGACGACAAGGTGCTGGCCCAACTGCGCACCGGCGACTACATCGGCATTTACACCAACCTCGCCGGGCTGGACGTGACCCACACCGGCATCTTCGTGATGACCGACAACGGCCCGGTGCTGCGCAACGCCTCTTCGCGCAAAGCCAACATGCGGGTGGTCGATTCGCCCTTTATGGATTACGTGATGGCTACGCCGGGCATCGTCGTGCTGCGTTCGCTCAGCCGATAACTCCCCGCTGCATAACGGCTATAAGCTATAGCCGTTTATGCTGAACGAGCGTTTGACTTCATCGGCGGTTCAGGCTTAGCTGTAAGAACAAAAACCAACTGATTTTATTGTTCTTTTCAGGGAGAGTTCGATGACCTTACGCTGGCGTATCACCCCTCTGGCGGCGGCCTTCGCCGCCGTATTGGCGCTACAGGGCTGCGATCAAAAAACCGACCAAAACCATATCAAAGTCGGCGTCATCAACGGCGCGGAACAGGACGTGGCGGAAGTCGCCAGGCAGGTGGCGAAAGAGAAATACGGGCTGGACGTCGAGCTGGTCGGCTTCAGCGGCTCGCTGCTGCCGAACGACGCCACCGACAAGGGCGAACTGGACGCCAATGTGTTCCAACACCGCCCATTCCTCGAACAGCAAAACAAAGATCACGGCTATAAGCTGGTGGCGGTCGGCAATACCTTCGTCTTCCCGATGGCCGGCTACTCCAAAAAGATAAAATCGCTGAAAGAGCTGCCGGACGGCGCGGTGATCGCCATCCCGCTCGATCCGACCAACCTGGGGCGCGCCCTGCTGCTGCTGGAAAAAACCGGGCTGATTAGCCTGAAGCCTGGTAAGGGGCTGCTGCCTACCGCCCTGGACATCAGCGCCAACCCGCATCGTTATCAGATCATGGAGCTGGAAGGCGCGCAGCTGCCGCACGTGCTGGACGATCCGAAAGTCACCGTCGCCGTCATCAGCACCACCTACATCAACCAGACCGGCCTGTCGCCGACCAAAGACGGCATCTTCATCGAGGATAAAGACTCGCCGTACACCAACATCATCGTCACCCGCGAAGACAACAAGGACGCGCCGAACGTGCAGAACTTCATCAAGGCCTATGAGTCGGATGAAGTGGCCAAAGCCGCCGAAAAAATCTTCAACGGCGGCGCGGTGAAAGGCTGGTAAATTCGGCCACCATCAAGGCGGATTCTGCGTACGAATCCGCAATATTTCACTTTCATTCCCCGTTTCCTTAGCCACACCTTTCTCTAAAAGCAAAACGCCCGCATGCTCATTCCTCCATAACACGGATTGTTCACAACAAAGGAGTGTCTCGATGCCGATCAAATTTGCCCCCAAGGTCGGGGAAATTCTTGAGTGCAACTATGGCAACTATCCCCTATCAGTCTGCCAACCGCATGAAGCCGGCTTTTATGATGGCCACATTCCACCAGAAATGGTGAAGAACCGTTTAGTTGTTGTGTTAAACGGCAAAATTAACGGCAATGCCTGCATTATCGTACCGCTGTCGACCACCAGAGATTCGAACAAGATCGAACGGGGATTGCACATCGAAATTACGCGTGAACTCATCGAAGATATGAGATTCTTTCATCCGCAAACCCGCTGGGCAAAGGGCGATCTGGTGCAGCAAGTCAGCCGCCAACGGCTGAACAGAGCCCGTAAAGAGAGAGGCTTTCTTACCCAGTGTCTGTCGCGCGAGCTTGTTGCTGACATACAACGCGCCGTCATTAAGTCGATCAATGCCAAAAATATGCTGTTCTGACCAGTACGCTGTTGTTGACAAAACAGACAAATCAGGTGAAATTGTCGCCGTAGCCGATAAAGGCCCTTATGCTATACCCTCCCTTTCAGGGACCTGCGAAGCCCAGCCATCCAGCTGGGCTTTTGCCTATCAAGCGCCCACCGATTTTTAAAACGTCATCTTTTCTTCCCGCTCTTGACCCTTACGTGGCGTCAGGCTTTAGTATCCTGGCACGCACAAGGGAGGAGCTACATATGTTATTGAAAGTCGGCGAACTGGCGCGCCGTTCCGGCATTACCGTTCGCACACTGCATCACTACGACAGCATTGGCTTGCTGGTCCCTTCTGCGCGTTCCGACGCCGGTTATCGTTTATACAACCGGGCTGACATCACCCGCTTGCACCACATCCAGGCGCTGCGCCGGATGGGCGTTTCGCTGGCGGAAGTCGGGGCAATTCTGGCGCGTTCAGGGCTGGCGCTTCCGGCGGTGATTGAGCAGCAGATCGCCATGTTGGACCAGCAGTTGGCACAGATCGCCGCATTGCGCGGCCGGCTGCAATACATGCATGCCCAACTCTCCGCCGGGCACGAACCAGAACTGAACGACTGGCTAACTACGTTGGAGTTAATGACCATGTACGATAAATACTTTACCGCCGATGAGCTGGCGCAACTGCCGTTCTACCAGGCCGATCCCACCCGCAATCAGGAATGGGCTGCATTGGTGAGCAGCGTGGGACAACTGATGGCGGAAGGCGTCGAACCTCAGGCGCCACAGGCACAGGCGCTGGCGCGCCGCTGGATGCTGATGCTGGAGCGCGACACCGCCGGCAACCCGGCCTTTCTCACCCGGCTGAACGCCATGCACGCCGACGAACCGTCGATGCGCGAACAGACCGGCATTACACCGACGATGACGGACTACATCACCCGCGCCTTTGCCGAAACCAAGCTGGCTGTCTATCAAAAATACCTGTCGGCGGAAGAGTACGCCTATGTGCGTCAACACTATTTCACCCGCCTGCAGGAGTGGCCGGCTCTGATCGCTCAATTCCATCAAGCGATGAACGACGGCATACCGTCCGATTCGCCGGAGGCAGTGCGATTGGCGGCCAGTTGGCTGGCGCTGTTCCAATCCTATGCAGGCACCAACCCGGCGACGCAAATGAAGATCCGCGAAGCGATGGAACGGGAACCCTCGCTGACCGAGGGCACCTGGCTGACTCCGCCGCTGCTGGCCTATCTGCGCCAGGCCGTGACCCGGCTGATGCGCGGTTGACGACCCCATAGGGTTTTCTTATCTCACCATAAGAAAACCCGATTTACCCCGGCGGCAAGCGGCGCGCATAATGGCGTTTATCCACTGATTTTCAAGGTAAACAGACCCGCCATGACGCTCTCCGCTCCCGTACTCAGCCTCCTTGACGCCACACCGGACGATATGGCCGCCGTGCAGCGTATTTACACCCACCACGTGCTGCACGGAGCCGCCTCGTTTGAAGAACAACCGCCGACGCTGGCGGAAATGCAGCTGCGGCTGGCCAAGGTGCAAGCAGCCGGGCTGCCCTGGCTGGTGGCGAAAAGTGAAGGCCGTATTGTGGGCTACTGCTATGCCACGCCGTATCGCCCCCGGCCGGCTTACCGCTTTACCGTGGAAGACTCGGTGTACATCGCCGAAGGGCAGCAGGGCAAAGGCGTCGGCAAGGCGCTGCTGAGCGCACTGATCGCCCGCTGCGAGCAAGGCCCCTGGCGCCAGATGCTGGCGATCGTCGGTGATTCCGCCGCCAACCGCGGCTCGCTGGCGCTGCACCAGTCGCTCGGCTTTACCAGCGTCGGGACGTTAAAGGCCGTGGGATTCAAGCTGGGGAAATGGCGCGACACCCACATCATGCAGCGCGCGCTGGGCGCGGGCGACAATCAGCATCCTTGAAGGCATGGCGACGCACGATAGGGAGTTAGCGTCTATAGTGAAGAGTGATTTCATTGAGTTAGCGCCAATCGCACGCCACCTTTAACCGGTAAGGGAGAATCAAATGAAAATTATTCTGTGGATAGTCGCCATCATCTTTATCGTGGGTTTGTTGACGATTACCGGCGTTCTCAAACTGATCTTTTAATGCGCTTAATACGTCCCGCCCCTTCCGGGGCGAGACTTTTCATCATGCCTTGAAACGCGCGCGTACCGCCCCCAGCGCCGATACCACCGCCAGCACCACGCCGCCGGCCACCAGCCCGAACGCCACGTTCAGCAGGGCCGGAACCACACCCTGCAAAAGATGGCCAAACGTCGGCACCACGGTGGTGTACGAGGCCCAATCTTCGAACAGGTGATGCACCGGCGGCAGACCGTGGGTCAGAATACCGCCGCCGACCATAAACATGGCGACAGTGCCGACGATCGACAGCGTTTTCATCAGATAAGGCGCGGCGCGCACGATGCCGCTGCCGATGGCGCGCGCCAACGCGCTGCCTTTGCGGCTCAGGTACAGCCCCAGATCGTCCAGCCTGACGATGCCGGCGACAATGCCGTACACACCGAGCGTCATCACGACGGCGATGCCGCACAAGACGATCACCTGCTGGCTGAAGGTGGCGCCGGCGACCGTGCCCAAGGTGATGGCGATAATCTCGGCGGACAGCACAAAATCGGTGCGTATCGCCCCTTTCACCTTGCGCTTCTCATAGGCTGCGGCATCCTCATTGGCGCCGGGCCCGTCCGATTTTTCCTCCTGTGCCGCCTTGCCGTGGCTCAGGCTGTGAAACACCTTTTCGAACCCTTCGTAACACAGGTAGGCGCCGCCCACCATCAGCAGCGGCGTAATCGCCCAGGGCGCGAAGGCGCTGATCAAGAGCGCCAACGGCACCAGGATCGCCTTGTTGATCAGCGAGCCTTTAGCGACGCTCCACACCACCGGCAGCTCGCGGTCGGCTTTAACGCCGGTGACCTGCTGCGCGTTGAGCGCCAGATCGTCCCCCAACACCCCGGCGGTTTTTTTCGCCGCCATCTTGCTCATTAAAGAGACATCGTCCAGCAATGAGGCGATGTCGTCGATAAGGGTAAGTAAACTACTTCCTGCCAAAATGATTCATCCTTTTCATATTCACGGGCCATTCTATGTTTAGCATAGCGGTAAAGCGTCATAAAAGGATATGGGAGGATCTCGGAAAACGCCGGGTGGACGTTAAGCCCCCTCGCCCGCCAGCCCCTCATCGGATCCGATAGCGGACACACGCGAGATATGTTGAAGGACAAGGCGATGGGCATCAAAGACGCACGATAAATGCGTACTCCCCTCAAGCAAACCAAATGCCACATGCACGCTGCCATGCTGTTCAACGAAACGCTGCATCGCTTGCGCATTGAACAACTCGTCCTGCGCGGCCGCCAGCAGCAAAGTCGGTAATCGCAGCGCCGCCAGTTGCTTGGCCGGGGCGCGAGGCGTCAAGGCGTTAGCCATATTAACGCTGTATTGGCAGATAAAATCGGGGGAGGCGGCCAGTACGGCCGGGGGAAAATTCAGGCTGACCGCCCGAGATTGCCCGAACCATCGCCCACCGCTGAGCGCATTGGCCACAAAGGGCCATTGGCGCACCTGAGCAAAACGGGCCGCCGCCGCCAGATCGCGGGCCATCCCGGAAAATGGCCCCAGCTCCGGCGCCAGCAGGATCAGGCTATCCGCCTGCTGCTCGCAAGGATAGCGGGTCAGGTAGTTGAGCAACATCCCGGCGCCGCTCGAATGGCCCAGCAGGTGCCTGCGCGCCAACGGAAACCGGCGGCGCATTTCCGCCAGGATGACATCGACATCGCGCCAAATACGCTCAGGCCGCTCAACCGTCCCCCGCTCTCCCGTGGAATCGCCATGTCCGCGAATATCGACCAGGCACACCGCGAGCGTTGGCTCGGCCGCCAACTGGCGCGCCAGGACGTCATACCCGGCGGCGCTGTTAACCCCGCCGCCGTGATACACCACCATCACGTCTGCACTCGCGGCAGTTTGCCGATACAGGAGATAGCTCAATCCCTCAACGCGACCGGACGACATCTCCACGTGCCCGCCCGGCCACTCGCCGTAAGACTTCGCTTGCTCAACATAGCGGTCAAAATCAATCAAAGCGCACCTTTCCATGAATGTTGTCGGTATTGCCCACGGCAGAATTCCCTGCCACCACGGGGGTAAGCATATGAAACAACCGCAGGCGCTACCATCCCTTTTGCACGCCCTTGGCGTCAGGGCAGATCCCCCGCCGGCACATTGAGCTGCCAGGAGAGGCCGAAACGATCGTTCAGCCAACCGAACCGGGCGCTGAAGCCGTAGTCATCGAGCGGCATCAGCACCTTGCCGCCCTCCGCCAGCCGGTGGAACGCCCGCTCCAACGCTTCTTCGTTAGGCAGGTTGATGAACAGCGACACCGCCGGGGTGAAGCTGAAGTCATGGCTGATCGGGCTGTCGATGAACACCAGGTTCTGCCGGTCGAAATCGATGGACGCATGCTTGATCAACCGCCGGCCGTCCGGCGTCGGATCGTAATGCTGCACCTGCATGAGCCGAAAACGCTCGAACACCTGGCTGTAAAGGTCGATCGCCCGCTGCGCCTCTCCCTGGAACATGACAAAGGTCGAAACCTGACTCATAACATCCCCTCCGACAATCGTTGTGGTATTAATGGAGGATAGCGGATTACCGTTGAAGCGGCGGAAAGGAGCAATCATGAGCATCATTCATCGCCTGGCGCAGCCGGACGATCTCAACGGCCTGTTAGCCTTGTATCGCGAGCTGCGCCCGCAGGACGCGCCGCTGCGCGCCGACGACGCGCGCCGCGCCCTGCAACGCCTGCTGGACGATCCGGCGATCCGCCTGGTGGTAGCGGCGGACGAGGAACAGCCGATCGCCACCTGCATGCTGGCGCTGATCCCGGGGCTGGCGCACCAGGCGCAGCCGTTCGGCGTCATCGAACACGTGGTGACGGCGGAGCCCTACCGCGGCCACGGCGTAGCGCTCGCCATGATTGAATACGCGCTGCAGCTGGCCTGGCGTAAAGGCTGTTACAAGGTGATGCTGCTGTCGGGGCAGCAACGCACCGGCGCGCACCAGCTTTATCTCAAAGCGGGTTTCGACGGCGATCGCGAGCGGGGATTTGTCATCAGACGGCCCGAGGGCCGATAGCGGCCCGCCGCAAACGGGCGGACCGCCAGGCGGGTTATTCGCTGTCGTTCTTCGCCAGACGGGCGTCTTTTTGGCGGCGATAGTCACGCGCGGCGGCCGGGATCGGCGTCACCTTGCCGGTTTCAATCCAACTGCGCAGACGGTTGGCGTCGGCGAAGTGGGTATATTTGCCAAAAGCGTCCAGCACCACCAGCGACACCGAGCGGTTGCCGATCATGGTGCGCATCGCCAGGCAGTGGCCCGCCTGGTTGGTGAAGCCGGTCTTGGTCAGCTGAATGTTCCATTTCGGGTTGTACACCAGGTGGTTGGTGTTGCGGAACGGCAGCGTGTAGTTGGGAGCCTTGAAGCTGGCCATGCGCTCAGTGGTGGTGCTGAGCTGGCCGATCAACGGATATTGCTTGGTGGCGATCAGCAGTTTGGTCAGATCGCGCGCCGTCGACACGTTATGAATAGAGAGCCCGGTCGGTTCGACGTAATGGGTGTTGGTCATACCCAGCGCCCTGGCCTTGGCGTTCATCGCTTTGATGAAGGCGTTGTAGCCGCCCGGATAGTGGTGCGCCAGGCTGGCGGCCGCACGGTTTTCCGACGACATCAGCGCCAGCAGCAGCATATCCTTGCGGCTGATTTCGCTGTTCAGCCGCACCCGTGAATACACCCCTTTCATCTCCGGCGTCTGGTGGATGTCCACCGACAGCATCTCGTCGAGCGGCAGGTGCGCGTCCAACGTGACCATGGCGGTCATCAGCTTGGTGATCGAGGCGATCGGCACCACTTCATCCGGGTTGCGCGCGTACATCACCTTATGGGTTTGCATATCGACGACCATCGCGCTGCCGGAGGCCAGCTCAGGCTGGGTGGCGTGCAGGGCGGCAGCGTTGTCGCTGGCCAGCGCGCGCGGCGCAAAGCCTGCGCCCGCCTGCAAAGCGAGCAGGGTCAGAACCAAAACACGTATTTTCACAGGCATTACTCTGAAATGGGGGCTTGAACTCAGCGAATTATATGTGAGGGTTCAGCGCTTGGCACTGGGATTATAGGGCGGATTTGTGACAAATTCTGTCGGCCGAAAATCGGCACAGCCCGCGGGCGCTCTGGGATGAACGCCCGCGTAGAAAAAGTTACAGCGCCGGCTGCCAGGCCGACTGCGGCAACAGGTACAACCCCGGCGTTTGCCGCGCCCCTGCACCGACGATATGGCCGATGCCGGCAGCCATCACCGCCAGCGTGACGTCGAAGGCGTTGAGGCTGTCGCCGTAGCCGGCGGTCAGGTTGAACATCGAGCCGTTGGCCAGCAAATAAACCGTCTTCTCATTGAGTTGGTAAGCGTTCACATAAGGCATCGGCTCGTGGTGCTGCAGGCCCTTGAGGAAGCCGACGTCGATCTCTTCCGCCACGTGGCCGACGTTGAGGATAAATACGCCGTCCTGCGCCTGCTGCAGATGCTGCGCCGAAAGCACGTTTTTCGCGCCGGTCGCGGTGGCGATCACGTCCGCCTGCGCGGCCCCGCTCGCCAGATCCACCACCTGCCAGCCGTCATAACGCGCCTGCAGCGCACGCGCCGGATCGATTTCCGCCACCATCACCTGGCCGCCGTAGGCCCTGGCCGCGGCCGCCGTCCCCTGCCCGACCAGGCCGTAGCCAATCACCAGCACGCGCTTTTCATGCAGCGTCAAATGGGTGGTCTGGAAGAAGGTGTGCCAGGCGGTCAGCCCAACCATATGCCGATTGTGCAGCCCTTCTTTCACCGGCAGATCGTCCCAGTTGAAGATCGGGTAGCGCGGCGCCACGCCGTTTAACCGATTGATGCCCGATCCGGTGGCCTCCAGCCCGGCGACGATCTGCGGGCCGTTCGGCGATTGGTGCAAACGGGTGGTCAAATCCGCTCCCATTTCGCACAGGTGGGTCGGCTGCCAGGCCAACGCGCGATCGAAAGATTCCGACCATTCGCCGGCGCTCATGTCACGCCAGGCATAGGCCTGCGCGCCCCGCCGTTCCAGCCAGGCCACCACGTCGTCCTGCACCGTAGTGGGATTGCAGGTGGTCAGAAAGATCGCCGCGCCCTTGTCCAGCAGGCCGGCCACCAGCGGCGCCATTTTCAGATCCAGGTGCATATTGCACGCCAGCCGCACCCCGTGCAGGTCCGGCAACGCCGCCACCGCCGCCCGGGTGCGCGGCATATGACGCATCGCCCAGCTCAATTCACTGTCAAAATCCTGATACATCCGTTGCTCCTCTGGTGTACCCCGCCGCCAGGCGTGGCAAAAAAGTTATCCCGCGCGACCGAGCCGGCGGATCGCCTGCGGCGACAGGCCAAATACGCGGATAAACGCCCGCCTCATGCGTTCCGGATCGCTGAACCCCACCGAGCGGGCGATCGCTTCCAGCGGCTCGGCGCTCTCTTCGATGCGCACCCTGGCCGCCTCTACCCGCAATTGCTCGACCACCTTGGCCGGCGTCTGCCCGGTTTCAGCGCGGAACAGCCGGCCGAATTGCCGCTCGCTCAGGCAGGCGGCGTCGGCCAGATCCGCCACCGACAGCGGCTGGTGCAAATGTTCACGCGCGTACGACAGCGCGGCGCGCATGCGATCCGACGGCGGGTTCAACGCCAGCAGCAGCGAGTACTGCGACTGCCCGCCGGGGCGGCGGTGATAGACCACCAGCTGCCGCGCCACGGCCGCCGCCAGGGTGGCGCCCAGATCGTCCTCGATCAGCGCCAGCGCCAGATCGATGCCGGCGCTGATGCCCGCCGAGGTCCAGATATCGCCGTCGCGGATGAAAATGCGGTTGCTGTCGACGCGGATACGCGGATAACTCTGCTGCAACCGCGCCGCATGATACCAGTGAGTGGTGGCGCGTTTGCCGTCCAGCAGCCCGCAGGCCGCCAGAATAAACGCCCCGGTGCATACGCTGGCGATACGCCGCGCTCGTCGGCTTTGGTTGGCCAGGAACGCCACCAGCGCCGGTGACTGCGCCGCCATCACGTTGCCGCTGCCGCCGGCCACTACCAACGTATCGAAACGCTCGTCGCCGCACGGCTGCGTGGCGATTTCCACCCCGGCCGAGCTGGCGACCATACCGCCCTGCGGCGAGATCGCCACGCAGCGGTAGGCCGGCGGGTCAGTGAACTGGTTGACGTTATCGAACGCCGCCAGCGGGCCGGCAAAGTCCAGCAGGTTGAAACCGGGAAAAACCACAAAACCGATCGTTTTCATGATGGCGCTTTTTGAGGGTTATCTGTCATATCAGCCAAATGCAGGGCGGCTATTATGGCTCAGGTCCAACGATAAAAATGAGGCGAATGTCATGTCTGAACCACTCGTGATTGTATTTCCCATCTATCAAGGCGTCACCCAGCTCGATTTCACTGGCCCACTGCAGTTTCTGCGCCGCATGCCGGGCGCGGAAATCATCGTCGCTTCAGTAGACGGCGCGGATGTCGAGTCGGAAGGCTTGCACTTCACCCAGCTGCGCCCGCTGCCGGAGATCGCACGCTGCGATGTGCTGTGCGTGCCGGGCGGCAGCGGCTGCACCCAGGCGCTGCAGGATAAAGCATTCATGCAGCAAATCCGGCGGCTGGGCGCCGATGCCCGCTATCTGACTTCGGTATGCACCGGTTCGCTGATCCTGGCCGCCGCCGGCCTGCTGCCGGGCAAACGCGCCGCCTGCCACTGGTCGATGCGCGACAGCCTGAAGCTGTTCGGCGCCATACCCAGCGCTGCACGCGTAGAGCGTGACGGCAACGTGATCAGCGGCGGCGGCGTTACCGCCGGCATCGATTTCGCGCTGGCGCTGATCGCCGAACTGCACGGCGAAGACACTGCCCAAACGATCCAACTCTATCTGGAATACGCCCCGGCCCCGCCGTTCACCGGCGGCACGCCGGAACTGGCCCCGCCGCACATTTACGCCAGGGTACAGGCACAAATGGCGGAAAGTCTGGCGCAGCGCAGAGCGTTGGTGGCCCAGATCGCCCAAGGCTAGCGATCGGGCGTATACTTGCCCTTATGCGTCAGCCACATAAGGAGTAAGGAATGACCGATTTGGCCCACTACATTACGGACTATGGCTACTGGGCGTTGTTTATCGGCTGCCTGGCTGAGGGGGAAACCATCACGCTGCTGGGCGGCATCGCCGCCCATGAAGGGCTGCTGCACTGGCCGTGGGTGATCGCAGTAGTGGCGCTGGGCGGCACGCTGGGGGATCAGTTGCTGTACTTCGCCGGCCGCCGGTTCGAAGGCAAAGTCATCTCGCGGCTCAAGGGGCAGGAAAAGCGCATCGCGCGCGCCAGAAGGCTGATCGCCCGCCACCCGATGCTGTTCGTTATCGGGGTGCGCTTTATGTACGGTTTCCGCATCATCGGCCCGGTGCTGATCGGCGCCAGCCGCCTGCCGCCGTCGCGCTTCGTGCCGCTGAACATCCTCGGCGCCATTCTCTGGGCGACGATCTTCGTCATGCTCGGTTATTTTGGCGGCCAGGCGATCGAACGCTTCGTTACCGGCTTCGACAAAAAGCTCTCCAGCCTGCTGTTTGTCGCGCTGGCGATCGCCGCTATCCTGCTGGTGCGTTTCTGGTGGCGTAAACGCCACCCGGAGTGAAACTCAGCGACTAAGGATCAGTTTGATGCCCAACAGCGCCAGCACGCCGCCGCTCAGGCGATCGAACCAGGCCTTGAAGCGCAGATAAATCCGGCGCGGACGCGGCGAAGAGAGCACGAAGGCGACAAAGGCGTACCACGCCACATCGACCGCCAGCGCGATCAAGGGCAGCGCCACATACATCCACGGCGCGATCGCGTGGCTGAGCAACGCGGCGAACACGCTGGCAAAGACGATGGCCGTATTCGGGTTGCCCAATTGAGTCAGCAGACCGGTGGTGAAGGCTTTACGCCCTCCCAGCGGCTGCCCGCCCACTCCATCCACGTTCAGCGGCCGGTTGGCGCCGCGCAACATGTTGAACGCCAGATAGATAAGATAGGCGCCGCCCAACAGCTTCAACGTCCCGTAAAGCCACGGCAGCGCCAGCAACAGCGACTGCAGCCCAAGCAGGGCCAACAGTGCAAAGACAAAGCATCCGACGCCCATTCCCAGCGCGACCGCCATGCCGTCGCCACGTGAGGAAGCCACCGCCGTACGCGCCACCAGAATAAAGCTCTGCCCCGGGCTCATCGCCCCCAGCGCAATCGCGCCGGTAATGCTTATTATTGACAGCGCCGTCTCGCTCAACATGCCCACTCTCCCGTTGTCATTTTTTATTCAAACTAGCGCAGAGGTGAAAACAAAAGCAATAACGGTGCGTCAAGATCCCTGCGGCGCCGCGCGCATCAGCTCGACCAGTTCGCGCGCCGCTTTGTCCAACGGGCGATTCTTAAGCCAGATCAAATGCATCGGCAAGCGCAGCTCGTTCTTGGTGTTTTTGAACTTCAGCCGCACCAACCGCCCCTGCGCCAGCAGCGGCTCGGCCAACGACAGCGGGAAGTTGCCCCAGCCCAGGCCCGCTTCCACCATGTTCAGCGCCATCGGCAGGCTGTCGGTGCGCCAGTAAGCCTCCGCCACCTGCGGACGCAGATCGCCGATCGGCAGATCGCGGCTGGCCACCATGATCTGCCGCACGTTGACCAGATCCTCGAGAAACAGCTCGCCCGCCGCACCGTCCAGCGCCGGGTGCTGCGGTGACAGCATCGCCACCAGCGACTCCGCGCCGACGAAGTGGAACTGTTCCGCGCTGTTGACGTTCAGCCCGCCGAACGCCAGACAAACGCCGATGCGCCCCTCGTGCAGCATGTGCAACACGTCGTCCTGCGGCGCGCTGAGCACTTCGATGTTCAGCAGCGGATAACGCTGCGACAGCGTTTTCACCGCCGCCAGCAGGCTGGCGCCGTTGATATCCGACGCCACGCCGATCGAAAGCCGACTCTCCAGCCCCTGGGACAGTTCGATGGCGTGCACCTGCAGCTGCTTGAGCTGCCCGGCGATCAGGCGGGCGTGCGGCGCCAGAGCCAGCGCCAGCGCAGTCGGCGTCGGTTCACGGTGAGAACGGTCGAACAAGGCAAAACCGAGCTCCGCCTCCATGTTGGCGATGGCCATGCTGACAGCGGAGGGCACGCGCCGCAGCGCGCGGGCGGCGGCGGAAAACGAGCCGCGATCGAGCACCGCCAAAAACAGTTCGATGTTGTCGCTGGAAAAATTCATTGTTCACCTGTCAGATTAACTGACAACTCCTGACTTTTTCTATCAATGTGATTGACGTTATCTTAGCCGCCGTCGCCACAGAGGCAACTAAAAACAGATCGGGAGAAAACGATGCAAGGCGTCAAACGCAAACTGGTGTATGTCACCGCTTATGAAATCATCGGCATGGCGATCTCGGCGCTGGGGTTGGCGCTGCTGTCGGGTCATGCGCCGAGCAGCACCGGGCCGCTGGCAGTGGTGATCACCACCATCGCGGTCAGCTGGAACTTTATTTACAACTATTTATTCGAGTGGTGGGAAAGCCGCCAGGTGTCGCGCACCCGCACGCTCAAACGCCGCATTTTGCACGCCGTCGGCTTTCAGCTGACGCTGGTAGTGTATCTGATCCCGCTGATCGCCTGGTGGATGGGCATCACGCTGTGGCAGGCGCTGCTGCTGGATATGGCGCTGATCGTCATCATTCCTTGCTACACCTTCCTGTTTAACTGGGCGTTCGACAAGCTGTTCGGCCTGCCCGCATCGGCCCTGCCGGCCGGTGAATCGGCCTAAGACTCGTTACGCACCCACCGACCCGTTGCTTATCCCATTTTCTGCGCGGGTCGCCATTTCCTTCCTCTTATTTCTCGCCGCGAAATATAAGAACAACACCCTGTAATTTGCACGGTAATTATTATTTTGTGATTTTAATCACTTTTTATTCTTCGATATTTCCGTCTTGATAAAACATCACATCTTTTTGAATAATATATCCTTTTATATTTGGATTAAAAAATAAACACACTTGTTCACGTTTTATGCGCAGTATTTTTTGCCACCATTACGGAGAAAAGGTAGCATGCTTCGCCGTTATTTTAATGATGGCTGTATACACAATAAACAGCGGAATGATGCCACGACCTCATTCTCATAACGATTGGTCATAGCAATCGTTTGCTCTCATTAAGAGCAGGGTTAACATAGACAGGTAAACAGGACGGATAATGCACTCACAAAAAAAGTCGGCGGATGACAAACACGCCGCCAGAAGACGCTGGCTAGACTCTCATGAATCCGGTTATCACAAAAGCATGGGCAACCGGCAAATCCAAATGATCGCCATCGGCGGCTCCATCGGCACCGGCTTGTTCCTCGGGACCGGCGGCCGTCTCGAGTTGGCCGGGCCGGCGCTGGCGCTGGTCTATCTGGTGTGCGGGATCTTCTCTTTCTTCATCCTGCGTGCGCTGGGCGAACTGGTGCTGCATCGCCCTTCCAGCGGCAGCTTCGTTTCTTACGCCCGCGAATTCCTCGGCGAAAAAGCCTCTTACGTCGCCGGCTGGATGTATTTCCTCAACTGGGCGATGACCGGCATCGTCGACATCACCGCCGTGGCGCTGTACATGCACTACTGGGGCACCTTCGCCGACGTGCCGCAATGGCTGTTCGCCCTCGGCGCGCTCGGTATCGTCGCCACCATGAACATGATCGGCGTGAAGTGGTTCGCCGAGATGGAGTTCTGGTTCGCGCTGATCAAGGTCGCCGCCATCGCGCTGTTCCTGATTGTCGGCGTCGTCTTCCTCGGCACCGGCACCCCGGTCGCCGGCCACACCACCGGCATGCACCTGATCACCGAAAACGGCGGCATGTTCCCGCACGGCCTGCTGCCTGCTCTGGTGCTGGTGCAAGGGGTGATCTTCGCCTTCGCCGGCATCGAGCTTATCGGCACCGCCGCCGGCGAGTGTAAAGATCCGGCCAAAATGATGCCTAAAGCGATCAACAGCGTGATCTGGCGTATCGGCCTGTTCTACGTCGGCTCCGTGGTGCTGCTGGTGCTGCTGCTGCCGTGGAACGCCTATCAGGCCGGCCAAAGCCCGTTCGTCACCTTCTTCAGCAAGCTGGGCGTGCCTTACATCGGCACCATCATGAACATCGTGGTGTTGACCGCCGCGCTGTCCAGCCTCAATTCCGGCCTCTACTCCACCGGCCGCATCCTGCGTTCGCTGGCGATGGGCGGCTCCGCGCCGAAGCTGATGGCTAAAATGAGCAGCCAGCAGGTGCCTTACGCCGGCATCCTGGTCACCTGCGGCATCTATGTGATCGGCGTGGTGCTCAACTACCTGGTGCCGGCGCAGGTGTTCGAGATCGTGCTGAACATCGCTTCGCTGGGCATCATCGCCTCCTGGGCGTTTATCATCGTTTGCCAGATGCGCCTGCGCAAAGCCGTGCGCGAAGGCCGCGCGCAGCCGGTGTCGTTCAGAATGCCGGGCGCGCCGTTCACTTCGTGGCTGACGCTGGCGTTTCTGCTGATCGTGGTGGTGATGATGGCCTTCGACTACCCGAACGGCACCTGGACCATCGCCACCATTCCGGTGTTGGCGGTGCTGCTGACGCTGGGCTGGTTCGGCCTGCGCAAACGCGCGCAGGAAGTGAAGCTGGAACAGCAGGCTCACGAAGAACAGAGCCAACGCTGAATCGACAAACCGCCCTCCGGGGCGGTTTTTTTTATCCGCTATAACCGCCCGTAGAACGTCATTCTGGCGCTTTCCGACAGCATCACGTCCGGCTGCGCATTGTAGGCCAACACCACCAGCATGCGCGTGGTGTCGCCTTCGGTCGGCGTCACCCGGTGCATGGCGTTGCGCCCGCGAAACAGCACCAAATCCCCCTCCTCCATCGCCAGCCGTTTGACCGCCCGCTCGCCGTCCAGCACCTGCGTGACCCCGGCATAGTTCATCTCGCCGCGATCGGCGTCGCGCAGGTTCTCCACGTATTCGAAGCGCCCGCCCGCCTGCGGTTTCTGGATCAGCAGCGTGATGGCGAACGAGGAGTTGTCAAAATGCCAGCCCAGCTCCTGACCGGTATGGGCGTAATGCAGGTTGATCGACGACAGCCGATCGGCGTAGGGATACAGCTGCGCCTCGCCCAGCACCGCACACAGGAACGCGCGAAACGCCGGGGCGTCGTACAGCGCGCGCAGCGGCGACTGCGGCGGAATATCCTCGTCGGTAATGCAGCCCTTGGACGACACCACCAGCCGGTTGCGCGCATGGTCGGCCGGCAGCGCGTCGTCCTGCGGCCGTAGATACACGTTGTGTTTGCTGGTGGCGTAAAACGCCGCATGGTGCTGTTCAGCGCCCTCCAGCCGCACCGTCGCCAGCGCGGCTTCACGCAGAAATCCCGGCAGCACCAGCGCGCCGGCGCGCGCCAGCGTTTGTCGGCAGCGGGCGCGGAACGCGGCGTCATCGATGGGATGGGCGGACAGATCGATAATATCGGCAAGTGGCGGCATGACGTTCCCCTCGTGTGCGAAAGCCGGATGCCTCTCACTGTAGCGAATGCCGCATTGCCGCCATAACAAAAATACGTTATGGATAAGCTAACGAATTCTTAGCGATAAGCCCTGCTCATGCACTCACCGTCCCGTGCGCGCTTGCCCAAGCTGAGCGCCATTCTGGCGTTCGAAACCGCCGCTCGCACCGGCAGCCTGGCCCGCGCGGCGGATGCGCTGGCGCTGACCGCCGCCGCCGTCAGCCAGCAGATCCGCCAGCTCGAACAACATCTGGGCATCACGCTGTTCATTCGCGCCAAAAGCGGCGTCACGCTGACCGAACAGGGCGCGGACTACCTGGCCTATGTTCAGGAGGCGTTTGAAACGCTGCGCGTGGCGCAGCAACACGTCGAACGCCAGCGCGGCAAGCAGACGCTGACGGTGTTCACCTTGCCGGCGTTGGCCTCCAAATGGCTGAACCCGGCGCTGGGCGACTGGCTGGCGCAGTGCCCCGACGGCGATCTGCGGCTGCACGCGACCCATGCGGCGGTCGATTTCGCCCATTCGGCGGCGGATTTCGCCCTGTGCTTCGGCGATCAGGATTACCCGCTGCTGGAAAAGGTGCAGCTGTTTCAGGATCGTGTGCAGCCGGTATGCAGCCCGGCGCTGCGCGATCGCGGCGACTGGGCGCAGCTGCCGCTGATCCACGTCGACTGGGGCAAGGAGAGCCAGTTTCTGCCGGGCTGGCACGAGTGGTTCACCGCCGCCGATCGGTCGCCGCCGCCGCGGCGCGGGCTGACCTATAACCTGACCTCGCTGGCCATCGACGCCGCCGTACAAGGGCGCGGGGTGCTGCTCGGCCAGCGGCGGCTGATCGCCCGTGAACTGGCGGAGGGCCGGCTGGTCACCCTGGCCGAACCGGCGCTGCCGCTCAGCAAACCCTACTACGTGGTTTACCCGCCGCGCACGCTGGAAAAAACCGGCGCAGCGGCGTTTCTCCGTTGGCTGCAGGCGCTGGCTCAGCAGGCGGTATAACCGCCGTCGATGCTGTAAAACGCACCGGTGGTGAAACTGCTGTCGTCCGAAAGCAGGAAAGCCACCGTTTTCGCCACTTCTTCCCGCGTCGCCATTCTCCCCATCGGGTGCGAAGCGGCCATCTGCGCCCGCGCCGACGCCGGCAGTTCCCCCATCGCCGGCGTATCCACATAACCCGGCCCGACGGCATTAACGCGCACGCCGCGCGTAGCGAATTCCAGCGCCGCCGAGCGCGTCAGGCCCAGCACGCCATGCTTGGCGGCGGTATAGGGCGCAATCCCGGCAATGCCCACCACGCCGTTGGCGGAAGAGAGGTTCACCACTGCCCCGCCGCCGCCGGCGACGATCGCCGGCAGGCCGTACTTCATGCCGAAAAACGTGCCGCTCAGGCAAGTGGCGATCACCTCATGCCAATCTTCGACCGCGTACCGATCGATATCCACCTCGTGCGGGCCGGTGATCCCGGCGTTGTTGACCAGCAGATGCAGAGCGCCGCAGCGCCGCACGATCTCTTCAATCCCCTGTTGCACCGACTGCGCGTCGCGCACGTCCATTCGCAACGTCATCAACCGCCGGCCGTCGGGATCGAGCCGCGCGGCGGCGGCGGTGAGAGGCGCTGTGTGGCGGCCGGTCATCACCACCGTGGCTCCGCGCCGAAACAGCTCGGCGGCGATCGCTTCGCCAATGCCGGTGGACGCGCCGGTCACCAGCGCCACCCGATGTTTGAAATCTTGCATAGCCGTTCTCCTGCAACGTTGAACTCAGGGGGACAGGCTAGCGCCGGCAAGTGACAGTTTGCGGCAGCAGTGATGCCCAACACGGCGAGGAATAAAAGGAGTAATGCTTATCAATATTTTATCTATACGATGGAAGTAAATTGTATAACCATTTTATTTTCATCATTAAATGTATAAGGCGCACCCGCTCTGACGCCAAAACTCATTATAACTTTTTATATATTAGTTAGATTAAACCCCTATTTTCCCCGCTGTCACAAAACTGTCATAGATAAATGCATCTTAACTTTTCGGAGCATTTATCATGGCAAAGACTCGCATTATCGCTACCATCGGCCCCGCCTCTCGCCATATCAACACGTTGGCAGCGCTGGAAAAAGCCGGCATGTCCGTCGCCCGATTGAACGGTTCACACAACACGCTCGACTGGCATGCGGAAACCATCGCCCTGCTGCGTAAAACGTTGCCGGATACGCCGGTGCTGTTGGACATTCCCGGTAGAAAAATCCGCACATTGCAACTGAAACACGAACCCTCATTCACTAAAGGGCAAACGCTGATCCTCACGACCGATACCTCACATAACGGGGAGGAAAAAGTCCCGGTGGGGTACGGCCGGTTGCATGAACGGCTGACGGTGGGTGATAAGGTTTTCGCCGATGATGGCACCCTCTCGTTCCAGGTCGTTAACATCGTCGATCGGGACATCTACCTGCAGGCCGACATGGACGGCCAACTGAAAAGCCGCAAAGGCATCAATGTGCCTGGCATCGATCTCGGGCAGGCGCTGATAACGGAGAAAGATCGCGACATGATCGCCTTCGCCAAAGCGCATCAAGTGGACTACATCGGCATAAGCTTCGTCGAAAGCGCGGCACACATCAACGCGATCAGAACGCTGATCGGAGGCGATACGCCCCGCATCGTGGCGAAAGTGGAAAACAGCGGCGGCATAGAGCATCTGGAGGAAGTCATCGCCGCCGCCGACGTTATCATGATCGATCGCGGCGATCTGGCGGTGGAAACCTCGATCGACCGCGTTTCTCTCTACCAAAAACAGATCCTCCGAGCCGCCTCCCATGCGGGCAAACCCACCATCGTAGCGACGGAATTGCTGCACAGCATGATAGAGAACCCGCTGCCAACCAAAGCGGAGGTCAGCGACATCACCAACGCGGTGCTGGATGGCGCCGCGGCGGTGATGCTCTCCGGTGAAACCGCCGTAGGCCGCTATCCTCTGGAGGCCGTTGCCCGTATCGCCAGCGTAGCCCATCAGGCGGAACAGCATTTAGCGCATGCGCCCCACTCATCCCCCCCTGCGCAGGTTGACGATATTCGACAGGCTGTCGGCGCCCTTATCCGCGCCTTGCCGATCTCCCGGGTGGTGGTGTTTTCTCGCACAGGTTACAGCGTGCGCATCGCCGCCATGGCCAACATCGGCATCCCGATCGTCGCATTCGGCAACGATGCGGCGACGGTGCGCAGCTGGAATATGCTGCCAGGCATCACCGGCCTGACATTGCCTCGGATCGATCTGACACAGCCGGAAACCGAACGTTTGGCTCTGAATGTCCTGTCAGACAATGGATTGATAAATCGGCACGATGTTTTGCTGCTGGTCAGCGCCCAGCAAGACAATCAGCATATCAGCGGGAATATCTTGCGCACGCTCAGCGCCGATGCCTACCTGCAATCTGACGCGGCGCGGGAACCCTACCGGAAAGAAGAGGTGGCCTGATGGATAATCATGCGTTGTTCTATCTGGTGATTGCGCTATTTGCCGTGATCCAATCGGTTTTCGGCATGGGCATCTTGGTATTCGGTACACCGACGCTATTAATGCTGGGCGTTGATTTCTCCTCCGTACTTGGGCTGCTGCTGCCGTCGTCGGTGCTGATCTCTCTGACGCAGACGCTTGGCGCCCGACGAATTGCTTTTCCCGCTCGCGAAAAGGTCAATATGCTGATTTGCGCCATTTTCGTCATTCTGGCGCTGAGCCTGGTCTTGCATTCGACGGTGAAGATGAATGTCGATCTGCTGGTGGGCGCCATCCTGCTGTTTTCCGCCTTGATGCGCTTTCGTCTGTCACTGCAGGAAACCGTGAAGCGTTATCTCGGCAAACATCAGCGCGCTTATATCGCAGTCATGGGCCTGATACATGGCGTCACCAACATGGGTGGCGCCTTGCTGGCACTCTACGCTACCGCCAGCCATCGCGAGAAACTGGAGATAAGAACCACCGTCTCCCGTTATTACCTGATGTTCGGTTTAATCCAATTGGCCACGCTGGCCTGCATTAAATGGCAAGCCCTGAACCTCGACGGTTTCGCCGCGGCACCGCTGGCTCTGCTGGTGTATCTGGTCGTCGGCAATCTGCTGTTCAAGAGAACCAGCGCTCCCGTTTATGAAAAAATGGTAACCGGCTTTATTGCCTTCTATGGCGTGGCCGTTCTCACTAAAGGCTATTTATAGGCTCCCCATGACGACGACTCTCTTTTCTCTGATCCCGGTGATATTTTTAATCGCCATGGGATTCACTCTGCGGCACAAAAACCTGATCGATCGGGCTTTCTGGCTGCCCTGCGAGAAGCTGAACTACTTTTATCTCTTCCCGGCGCTGATGTTTATTCAGGTCGGCAAAGCCGACCTGAGCCAGTTTCCGGTACGGCCGATCGCCCTGTCGGTCCTGGGCGCCGTGTTGATCGGCGCCTTGTCGTTGTACCTCTGGCGAATCTGGCTAAAACAGCCCGGGCCGGTTTTCTCTTCCGTCATACAGGGCGCTCTGCGCCCCAATACCTACATCGGGGTTGCCGCAGCGGCGGCGACTTTCGGCCACACCGGCCTGACGGTGACCTCAATCAGCATCGCCGTCGCCATCCCGCTGTTGAACGTGGCCTCGATTGTCATACTGATGCATTACGGCCAGGGCTCCCGCCCCGGCGGCAGACAGATCGCCAAAGCGCTGGGGAAAAACCCAGTGATCCTTTCGGTCTTGGCCGGTCTGGCCTTCAATGCCAGCGGCTGGTCGCTCGGCACGGCGCTGGAGAACATTCTCACCATTCTCGGCGGCGCCTCTCTGCCGTTGGGGTTGCTGGCGGTCGGCGCGGGGCTGGATATCAAAGCGGCGCGTACGGCACAGGGCCCCGTACTGCAATCGACCTTCGTCAAGTTACTGCTGGTACCGCTGTTGACGCTGGGAATCGGCATCACCCTGGGCATCTCCGGCCCGGTGCTGGCGACTATCGTCCTGTTTAACGCCTTACCCTGTACACCTTCCGCCTACATCATGGCGAAACTGCTGGGCGGCGATCATCGCTTGTCGGCCGGTATCATCACGATCCAAACGTTGCTGGCGGCGGTCACCATTCCTGTTATTTTGCTGCTGACCCAGTTTTCAGCTCATCCAGCTTAAGATGGGCCTCATACTTCCGCCACAACGCGTCGAACCAGCCGTCGTCTCCATGACGATCGTTGATGCGCTCGATCGCTTCCGCACACTGTCGGCGGGCCAAGGCCAACAGGCCGGCCTCGCCCGCCGATAAAACAGCCAATAAGCGCGCCATTTCCACCAGATAGTGACGGGCAAAGGAGACATCGTAATCGGTAATGTTTTTGCTGTTGTCAATCAAGTCGCACAGTTTGATGGTCTGCGCTTCCGCACAGGCCTGCGCGCTGTGCCGCAGATTGGCATTTTTACGGTGCAGACGCTCACCGCCGTAGCTGCGAGGCTGCACGTCGGTCAACATTTCCACATAACGCTCGACCGTCGGACCGAATTCTCGCCGGATATCCGCCAGGGTCACCGCCGTATCTTCTACCGTATCATGCAGCCAGGCAGCGGCGACCATTTCTGGCGTCGGCTTAGCCCGCTGCAGCAAATCCACCACCGCCGCGGGGTGCACGATATACGGCTCCCCGGTGAACTTGCGCCGCTGATTGCAGGCATGGTGAGCGTCATTGGCAAATCGCTGCGCTTTCAAGGTTAAATCCATACTTTCTCCTTATCCATATCGATTCAGTCTAACGGCAGCCATGCTGACATCTGAGTCGATTTGGTTATGAGTTATGCCGACAACGCAGCACGTAATGCGCTCACAAACGCCGCAAAGCCCGCTATTTTATGCCTACTTTTTCTCATGCGAGACACCCTGTGGATACCCAACGCTACCTGCAGCATATCGGCTTTGCCGGCACCGCCCGCCCTGACCTCCCCACGTTGCAACAGCTGCACCATCGCCACATGCTGAGCGTCCCGTTCGAGAACCTGAGCATTATTTATCATCAGGGTATTCAGCTGGCGCCCGAAGCGCTGTTCAGCAAGGTGGTCGAGCGTAACCGCGGCGGTTTCTGTTATGAGCTGAACACGCTGTTCGCCCTGCTGTTGCGGGAGATCGGTTTCAAGGTGAGCTTTATCTCCGGCGAGATCCGCGCGCGCGACGGCCATTTCGGCCCGCCCTACGACCATCTGGCGCTGCGGGTGGATCTGGCGGGGCAGGCCTGGCTGGTGGATGTCGGTTTCGGCGATTCCTTCCTGACGCCGCTGAAGATCGTCGTCGCCGAGCCGCAACCGCAGGCCAGCGGCACTTTCCACCTGGAACGGGAAGGCGACTATTACCTGCTGGAGCGCCGCAACGGCGACCAACGCTCACATGCCAAGACCCTGTATCGCTTTACCGTTCAGCCGCGCGAGTTGCCTGAGTTCGACGAGATGTGCCGATTCCACAGCACCTCGCCGCAGTCGCACTTCACCCAGCGCCTGGTGTGTTCACGGCCGACGGAGCACGGCCGGGTGACCCTCAGCGACATGAAGCTGATCGTGACCGAAGATCACCAGCGCCACGAAACGACGTTGCATTCGGAAGAGGAACGGCGCGCCGTACTGTGGCAGCATTTCGCCATCGATTTGGAGCGTTGACGGCGCCGGCGGCGCCCTTTTATTGCGATTCTGTTACACCGATTGCATAACCGCGCTTGGCTGATTGCCAGCACCGCGGCGGCAGGCATCATAGGGCCATGATTCGGCAACAGAGTGCGAAAAATGATCCGTGTGATACTGGTGGATGACCATGTGGTGGTGCGCTCCGGCTTTGCGCAATTGCTCAGCCTCGAGGACGATCTCGATGTGGTGGGGCAATATAGCAGCGCGGCGGCGGCCTGGCCGGCATTGCTGCGCGACGACGTCAGCGTCGCGGTGATGGACATCGCCATGCCGGATGAAAACGGCCTGAGCCTGTTGAAACGCCTGCGGGCGCAGAAGCCGCAGTTTCGCGCGATCATCCTCAGTATCTATGATACCCCGACCTTCGTGCAGAGCGCGCTGGATGCCGGCGCCAGCGGCTATCTGACCAAACGCTGCGGGCCGGAAGAATTGGTGCAGGCGGTGCGCTCCGTCGATATGGGCGGCCATTACCTGTGCGCCGACGCGCTGCGGGCGCTGCGCGGCGGCGAGCAGCCGGCCACGGCGCTGGAAGCGTTGACCCCGCGCGAACGCGAGATCTTCGATCTGCTGGTCAAAGGCGACAGCGTAAAGGAGATCGCTTTCAAGCTCGATCTCAGCCACAAAACGGTGCACGTGCATCGCGCCAACGTCCTGGGCAAGCTGCAGTGCAGCAGCACCATTGAACTGGTGCATTTCGCCCTCGACCATCAGCTGCTGGCGGGGCATTGATGTCGCCCCGCTTCCGGCCCTGGGTTATCTCGCTGTTTATCCTGTTGGCCTGGGGCAGCGGCTGGCTGATGCTGTGGACGCTCGGTTTCTACCTGACCCACAACGGCAATCAGGCGGCGCTGTTTCTGCCTCACGGCGTCTATCTCGCGCTGCTGATCCTGCTGGCGCGCCGCTATTGGCCCGCCCTGATAATACCGCCGGTGCTGCTGCTGTTCTGGCTGCACGGCGAACGCCTGCTGAGCGGCTACAGCCTGCTGGCCGCGCCGTTCATCACCCTGCTCCCGGCCGCGCTCGCACAGCGATTCTGGCGCCGTTTTCCACTCTACTGGCAGCGGCTGACGCTGCTGCTGGCCGCAGTGACCGCCGCCTCGCTGCTCAATACCGCCCTGCTTGCGCCTTTCGCGCACAGCCCGGCGATGCTGCTCGGCCTGGCGTCATTTACCGGCGGCGTCTTGCTGACCCCGTTCGTCTACCTGATTTTTGAATTTCTGCGCCAGCAGCACCGCTACCATCTGCTGGGGCTGGACACCAGCAACCCGCCGCTGCGCGCGTCCTTAATCATCTGGTGCAGCCTGTTTTTCGTTATCGGCATCGGCACCCAGATGGTGCTGTCGCCGGAAATCGAACGCCTGCTGCTGATCGTGGTGTTTTTGCCGAACGTGGTGATGGCGTGGAAGTTCGGCTGGCAGGGCGGCGTGCTGTCCGGCCTGCTCGGCAGCATGATGATCACCATCGCGCGGCAGGTCGGCGTGGGGTTCGGCAATCTGATCGAGCTGGAAATCTTTCTGGCGACGCAGGCGCTGCTCGGCATCGGTCTGGGCATCGCCATCAGCCGTCAGCAGCACCTGGCGCAAAACCTGCACCACTATCGCCGACGCCTGGAAGAAGAGTTGGCGGCGCGGCGGGCGTTGACCGAAAAACTGATCCACACCGAAGAAGACACGCGAAAGAACCTGGCGCGCGAGCTGCACGATGAAATCGGCCAGAACATCACCGCGATTCAAATTCAGTCGCAGCTGGTCAAACGGGCGCGCGATCCGGCGCAAACCCAGGCCGCCGCGAACCAGATAGCCGATCTCGCCCGGCGCATACATCACTCCACGCGCCAGCTGCTGCGCCAGCTGCGCCCGCCCGCGCTGGACGAGCTGGCGTTCAAAGACGCGCTTCACCACCTGCTGAATGAATTCGCCTTCAGCGAACGGGGCATCCGTTGCCGTTTCGACTACCGGCTCATCAACACGCCCGCCGGCGAGACGGTGCGTTTTACCCTCTACCGACTGCTGCAAGAGCTGCTCAACAACGTGTGCAAACACGCCGAAGCCAGCGAAGTCGCCATCGTTTTGTATCAACAGGGGGCACTTTTGCACCTCGAGGTGCGGGACAACGGCATCGGCATCCGGGCGGACAAGGTGCCCGGCCTCGGCATTCAGGGGATGCGCGAACGGGTCAGCGCGCTCGGCGGCGAACTGACGCTGGACACACAGCGCGGCACGCGGGTAATTGTTAACCTGCCCACAAATTTGCAACAAACCGCCGACTAACTAGGAAAAAGTCTTAGCCAGTCCGGACTTTCTCTCATCCCCTTTCCCTTTCACCTTCTTATAGTCATCACCAGGGAGACGGCTATGCAGACACGCTCGGCATCTGAAATCGATCATCGTTACCGCGCGCTGCGCCCGCGACTGCTGCTGTACATGGTCATCGGCTACGCCGCCTTTTACCTGACGCGCAAAAGCGTGAATTACGTGCTGCCGGCGCTGCAAACGGATTTGGGGCTGGATAAAGGGGACATCGGCCTGCTCGGCTCGCTGTTTTACCTGAGCTACGGCCTGTCGAAATTCAGCGCCGGATTGTGGCACGACGGCCACGGGCAGCGCAGGTTTATGGGGATCGGCCTGTTCGCCACCGGCGTGCTGAACGTGGCGTTCGCCTTCGGCGAATCGCTGACGCTGCTGTTGGCGGTCTGGGCGCTGAACGGCTTCTTTCAGGGCTGGGGCTGGCCGCCCTGCGCGCGGCTGCTGACCCACTGGTATTCGCGCAACGAGCGCGGCTTCTGGTGGGGCTGCTGGAATATGTCGATCAACCTCGGCGGCGCGATCGTGCCGCTGATCAGCGCCTTCGCCGCCCAGCGCTGGGGCTGGCAGGCGGCGATGTTGATCCCGGGGGCCGTCAGCATGGCGTTGGGCCTCTGGCTCACGCGGCGGCTGACAGGCACGCCGCAGGAAGAAGGCCTGCCGTCGGTCGGCCGGTGGCGCCACGATCCGCTGGAGCTGCGCCAGGAACAGCAAAGCCCGCCAATGGGGCTGTGGCGGATGTTGCGCACCACGATGCTGAAGAACCCGATGATCTGGCTGCTGGGCGTCTCTTACGTGCTGGTCTACCTGATCCGCATTGCGTTGAACGACTGGGGCAATCTGTGGCTGACGGAAAGCCACGGCGTCAACCTGCTCAGCGCCAACGCGACGGTGATGCTGTTCGAGATAGGCGGCCTGCTCGGCGCGCTGTTCGCCGGCTGGGGCTCGGATGTGCTGTTCGGCGGGCAGCGCGCGCCGATGATTTTGCTGTTCACGCTCGGGCTGATGGTTTCCGTCGCCGCGCTGTGGCTGGCGCCGGTGCATCACTACGCGCTGCTGGCGGGCTGTTTCTTTACGGTGGGCTTTTTTGTCTTCGGCCCACAGATGTTGATTGGCCTCGCCGCCGTGGAGTGCGGGCACAAAGGCGCCGCGGGCTCCATCACCGGCTTTCTCGGCCTGTTCGCCTACCTGGGGGCGGCGCTGGCGGGCTGGCCGCTGTCGCGGGTCATCGAAGGCTACGGCTGGTCGGGCATGTTCAGTTTGCTGTCCATCGCCGCCGTTCTTATGGGTTTATTGCTGATGCCGCTGCTGATGGCGAGCGTTACCACCTCTACCGAGAGAAGGATAAAACAATGAAAAAAACGTGGGTCACTACCCTGATAGCGTCCGGCATCGCGCTGGCGACGCTGAGCGGTGCCGCGCACGCCAAGGGCCGCCTGGTGGTCTACTGCAGCGCCACCAATGAAATGTGCGAAGCGGAAACCAAAGCCTTCGGCGAGAAATATGACGTGAAAACCTCGTTCATCCGCAACGGCTCCGGCAGCACGCTGGCGAAAGTGGACGCCGAGAAGAAGAACCCGCAGGCGGACGTCTGGTACGGCGGCACGCTCGATCCGCAATCCCAGGCCGGTGAAATGGGGCTGCTGCAGCCGTACAAATCGCCGAACCTCGACCAGGTGATGACGCAATTCCGCGATCCGGCCAAGTTGAAAGGCAACTACTCCTCGGCGGTCTACGTCGGCATTCTCGGTTTCGGCGTCAACACCCAACGCCTGAAAGAGAAAAACCTGCCGGTGCCCAAATGCTGGAAAGACCTGACCAAGCCGGAATACAAGGGCGAGATTCAAATCGCCGATCCGCAAAGCTCCGGCACCGCCTATACCGCGCTGGCGACCTTTGCCCAGCTGTGGGGAGACGATCAGGCGTTCGATTACCTCAAGCAGCTGAACGCCAACGTCTCGCAGTACACCAAGTCCGGCATTGCCCCGGCGCGCAACGCCGCCCGCGGTGAAACGGCGATCGGCATCGGTTTCCTGCATGACTATTCGCTTGAAAAAGAACAGGGCGCGCCGCTGGAGCTGATCTCGCCTTGCGAAGGCACCGGCTATGAAATCGGCGGCGTCAGCATCCTCAAAGGCGCGCGCAACCTCGACAACGCCAAACTGTTCGTGGATTGGGTGCTGTCGAAAGAGGCGCAGGAGCTGGCGTGGAAGCAAGGCAAATCCTATCAGATCCTGACCAACACCACCGCCGACACCTCGCCGAACTCGCTGAAGCTCGACGATCTGAAGCTGATCAACTACGACATGGACAAGTACGGCTCGACCGAGGTCCGCAAGGCGCTGATCAACAAATGGGTCAGCGAAGTCAAGATGGGTAAATAAGCCCACATTCTGCGCCTGTTGCCGGGTAAGCCTCACGGCTTGCCCGGCCTGAACATCCGGGAAACTTATGTCACATACACATGCACTCCATCTCGTGAAAAAACGAGATGCGATATTCCTTTGGGTTTTGCTCGGCTGGCTGGCGTTCGCCCTGCTGCCGAGCTGGAGCCTGGATTACGGCCTGCTGGAGTCCACCGGCGAAGAGATCCTCGCGGCCTACGGCTGGTCAAATCGCAATATCAGCTGGCTTTGGTGCCTGCTGCCGAGCCTGCTGCTGCTGCGCCCTTACGCTGCGGCGGGCGGTGAACGGCGGCGGCGCCACGCGTTCGACGCCGGCTGGGCGCTGCTGTGCATGGCCTTTATCGTCGTCAGCGCCACGCTGGCGGGACGCGGTTTAGGCTACGCCACCCTGGTGCAGTTGACCGCGCTGGGCGCCATCATGACGTTGGCGCTGACCCGCCTCGACTGGCTGGGCGGCGACCGCTTCGTTATCGGCGCGCTGGTCACCATCGTGGCGCTGATCGGCGTCTTCATCGTCTGGCCGAGCATCGCGATTTTCATTCCGATGTTCACCGACCAGACGGGCGCCTTCGCGCCGCTGGCGTTTATGAACGTGCTGTCGCAGGCGCACATCGTCCAGGTGATCCTCAACTCCATCGCCCTGTCGATCGCGGTAGGCGCCGGCTGCACCTTCTTCGGCCTGGTGCTGGCGATTTACACCACCCGCATCGCCAGGCGCAGCGCCATTATCGGCCGCATCTTCTCCATCCTGCCCATCGTCACGCCGCCGTTCGTCGTCGGCCTGGGCGTCACGCTGATGATGGGGCGCTCCGGCTACGTGACCGAGTGGATGGTGGCCTGGTTCGGCCTGACCAACACCAACTGGCTGTACGGCTTTACCGGCATCTGGCTGGCGCAGGTGCTGGCGTTCACCCCGATGGCGTTCATGATCCTCGACGGCGCGATCAAGACCATTCATCCTTCGCTGGAAGAGGCCTCCTACACCCTGCGCGCCAGCCGTTGGCAAACCTTTAACGGCGTGTTCGTGCCGCTGCTGAAACCGGCGCTGGCCAACGCGTTTCTGATCGTGGTGGTGCAATCGCTGGCCGACTTCAGCAACCCGCTGGTGCTCGGCGGCAACTTCGACGTGCTGGCGACGCAAATCTATTTCTACATTACCGGTTCACAGCTCGATTATCAGGCCGCCAGCACCCTCGGCGCCTTCCTGCTGCTGTTCTCGCTGTTGGTGTTCTGCATCCAGTATATGTGGATCGGCAAGCGTTCCTACGTCACCGTGTCCGGCAAATCCTATCGCGGCGACGTACAGCCGCTGCCGGTCACGCTGGTATGGAGCGTGATCGCGCTGCTGGCGGTGTGGGTAGCCTTTAACGCCCTGCTTTACGGCAGCATTTTCTACGGCAGCTTCACCGTCAACTGGGGGGTGGATTACACGCTGACGCTGGATAACTTCATCAAGCTGTTCGGCCAGGGCATGAGCGACGGCGCGTGGCCTTCGCTGCTCGATACGCTGCTGTACGCCGGGATCGCCGCGCCGATCACCGCCGCGTTCGGCCTGCTGATCGCCTGGATCGTGGTGCGCCAGCAGTTCAAGGGCAAAAAGACCATCGAGTTCACCACCATGCTGTGCTTTGCGGTGCCGGGCACCGTGGCGGGCGTCTCTTACATTCTCGCCTTTAACGGCGCGCCGGTGTACCTCACCGGCACGGCCGCCATCGTGATTATCTCGATGGTGATGCGCAACGTGCCGGTGGGCATTCGCGCCGGGATCGCCGGGCTGGGCCAGATAGACAAATCGCTGGACGAAGCCTCGCTCAGCCTGCGCGCCGGCTCGCTGCGCACTATCACGCACGTCCTGCTGCCGCTGCTGCGCCCGGCGATCCTGTCGGCGCTGATCTACAGCTTCGTGCGCGCCATCACCACCGTCAGCGCCATCGTCTTCCTGGTGACGCCCGATACCCGCGTGGCCACCGCCTACATCCTCAACCGCGTGGAAGACGGCGAATACGGCGTGGCGATCGCCTACGGTTCAATTCTGATCGTGGTGATGCTGGCGATTATTTTCCTCTTTGACTGGCTGATCGGCGAGGCACGCATCTCCCGTTCAAAAGCCAAAAACCAGGCGTAATGGAGCCCATGATGAGCCAGAAAAATTTCGTTGAACTGCGCAACGTCTCCAAACGGTTCGGCAACAACACGGTAATCGATAACATCACGCTCACCATCCCGCGGGGGCAAATGGTGACGCTGCTCGGCCCTTCCGGCTGCGGCAAGACCACCATTTTGCGCCTGGTCGCCGGGCTGGAAAAGCCGAGCGACGGGCAGATATTCATTGATGGTGAAGACGTTACCCATCGTTCCATCCAGCAGCGTGATATCTGCATGGTGTTCCAGTCTTATGCCCTGTTCCCGCATATGTCGCTGGGGGAAAACGTCGGCTATGGCCTGAAGATGCTCGGCATCCCGCGCGCCGAAGTGAAAGCGCGCGTGCAGGAAGCGCTGGCGATGGTGGACTTGGCGGGGTTTGACGATCGCTATGTCGATCAGATCTCCGGCGGCCAACAGCAGCGCGTGGCCCTGGCGCGCGCGCTGATCCTCAAGCCGAAAGTGCTGCTGTTCGACGAGCCGTTGAGCAACCTCGACGCCAACCTGCGCCGCAGCATGCGTGAAAAGATCCGCGAGCTGCAAAAGCAGTTTGATATCACGTCACTGTACGTCACCCACGATCAGAGCGAGGCTTTTGCGGTCTCCGACACCGTGCTGGTGATGAACAAGGGGCATATCATGCAGATGGGCTCGCCGCAGGATCTCTATCGGCAGCCCGCCTCGCGCTTTATGGCGAGCTTTATGGGGGACGCCAACCTGTTCCCGGCCAGCTTCAGCGCCGACCATGTCGATATCAGCGGCTATCGTCTGCCGCGCCCCGCGCACTTTGCCGCCCAGGGCGCCGGCACGGTGGGCGTGCGCCCGGAGGCGATCACGCTGAGCGAGCATGGCGATGAAAGCCAGTGCTGCGTGATCGAACATGTCGCCTACATGGGGCCGCAGTATGAGGTAACGGTGGCGTGGCACGGGCAGCAGATTTTGCTGCAGGTCAACGCCACCCGCCTGCAGCCGAACGTCGGCGAGCGCTATTATCTGGAAATTCACCCCTACGGCATGTTTATGCTGGCGGACGCGGCATAATAAGCATCACTCTTAAGCGTTAGAATAACGGTCATCCCGTATGGGATGGCCGGAAATAATCGCCAAAAATACCGTATTTATCTATTTTTACAATTCCACCCAAGTCCTTGTTCAGCCGAATAATAAATATAGCCGCATTCATTGAAAAATAACCAAAAAGGCCACCGAGGGTGATATTTTTATTTGGATAGGGTAAGCTTAGTCCCGCAGTCGAAATTATTTAACGGCCAACTCAAGGAGAAATTCATGAGCAACAATGCAAACGCACAGGCGCAGCTGGATAATTTACGCAACGTCGCTTCCCAGCTGAAGGAAATGCGCCACTATGCACAGGCGAATACCGAGACGCTCTCCGCACACTGGCTGGCCTTCGATCAGGGGGAATGCAAAAATAAGGCATTCGCCGAAGCCATTAACGACCTGTTGAATAAACAGGGCGCCTGTCTGGAAGGACTGGAAAAAACCATTCAGGATATCGAGATAGAATTAAACCGTCTTGATAAAGCCGCCTGATAATGCCGATTTAAATAAACCCGCTGCGCGCGGGTTTATTTTCAGCTGCGGCAGATGACGCGCGCAATATCCCCGGACGTCGTCAGCGCGCGTATTTCGCTGAACAGTTCAGTCGCTTCATCATATTCTTTACGCAAATAACCCAGCCACTGTTTAATGCGCGCCACGTGATACAGACCGGTGTCGCCCTGCTTTTCCAGATGGACGTATTTTTGCAGCAGCTCAACCACCTGCGGCCAGGGCATGCGCGGTTCGTTATATTTCACCACCCGGCTCAGGTTCGGCACGTTGAGCGCGCCGCGCCCCAGCATGATGGCGTCGCAGCCGGTCGCCTGCAGGCAATCCTGCGCGCTCTGGTGATCCCAGATCTCGCCGTTGGCGACAACCGGGATGCTCAGCCGCTGACGGATCTCGCCGATCGCCGCCCAGTTGATGCGATCCGCCTTGTAGCCGTCCTCTTTGGTGCGGCCGTGCACCGTCAGCTCACTGGCGCCCGCCTGCTGTACCGCATCGGCGATTTCAAAGCTGCGATTGGAGGAGTCCCAGCCCAGGCGCACCTTCACCGTGACCGGCAGATGGGCCGGCACCGCCGCGCGCATCGCTTTGGCGCCCTGATAGATCAATTCCGGATCTTTGAGCAGCGTCGCCCCGCCGCCGCTGCCGTTCACCAGCTTGGACGGGCAGCCGCAGTTGAGATCGACGCCGTAAGAGCCCAATTCCACCGCACGCGCGGCGTTTTCCGCCAGCCACTGCGGATACTGCCCCAGCAGCTGTACCCGCACCAGCGTGCCCGACGGCGTGCGGCTGGCGTGACGCAGCTCCGGGCACAGCCGGTAGAACGACTTGGCCGGCAGCAGCTGATCGACCACGCGCAAAAATTCGGTGATGCACAGATCGTAGTCGTTCACTTCGGTGAGTAACTCACGCACCAAAGAATCGAGAACGCCCTCCATCGGAGCCAATAATACGCGCATGACCAATCCCAGCTAAAAAAAGACCCGCAATGATACGGGTGAATGCCCGCGCCAGACAAGCCTCAGCGGGCATTAAAAATGCCGTCAGCCCAGCCGGCGGATCGGTTGGCCGGCAAGGAACGCCGCAATGTCCTCGACCGCCTCGGTGAAGTAGGCGCGGTAATTGTCGTCCGCCACATAACCCACATGCGGCGTCGCCAGCACGTTGGGCAGCTGGCGAAACACGTCGTCGGCCGGCAGCGGCTCCGTCTCGAACACGTCCAGCCCGGCGCCGGCGATCTTACGCTGTTGCAGGACGTCCACCAACGCCGCCCGATCGACGATGCCCGCGCGCGAGGTATTGATCAGGTACGCGGTGGGCTTCATCGCCGCCAATTCATCACGCCCCACCAACCCGCGGCTGCGATCGCTCAGCACCAGGTGAATGGAGACAAAGTCGCTCTGCTCAAACAGCGCCCGCTTGGACGGCGCCAGCTCAGCGCCCTCCTGCGCCGCCCGTTCCGCCGTCAGGTTCTGGCTCCAGGCCAGCACCCGCATGCCGAACGCCTGCGCCACCCGGGCCATCTGGCCGCCGATCTTGCCCAGCCCCAGCAACCCCAGCGTCTTGCCCTGCAGCGTGACGCCTAAGCCCAGCTGCCACGGGCCATTGTTTTGCAGCCCGACGCTTTCCGGCACGATATGCTTCGCCAGCCCGAGCAGCAGCGCCCAGGTCAGTTCCATCGGCGCGGCCGAGCCGCTGGCGGTGCCGCACACCACCACGCCGCGCTCGGCGGCGGCGGCCAGATCGATAGCGGCGTTGCGCATGCCGGAGGTGATCAGCAGCTTCAGCTTCGGCAGCCGCGCCAGCAGCGAGGCGGTCATCGGCGTGCGCTCGCGCATGATGACCAGAATGTCGCACTCCTGCAGATGCACCGCCAGCTCCGCTTCATCGGTAAAGTGCGCGCTGATGGCCGACACCTCCACCCGATCGGCCAGCGCCGACCAGTCCGCCATCTTGAGCGCCACCTGCTGGTAATCATCGAGAATTGCGCACTTTAATTTCATCTCCGTCTCCTGGAATCTAGGGGTAGCCACCGTCCAGCCTAGTACGAAAATGCCGTTCCGCCAGGCAAAAAAAAAGCCGCCCGTATCGGCGGCTTACTCTTTGAGCAATCAGGCTTATTCGGCCGGTTTGCGGTTGCGCGGGCGGCGCGAAGACGGCGCGCCGGAACGACGCTGGCCATCACCCTGCGGGCGGGCGTTACCGTTGCCACGGTTTTCACGCTGGCCGCCGTTCGCGTTACCGCTGCGCTGACCGCCGCCGTTACCGGAACGCTGGCCGCCGCCGTTGCCGCGCGGCGCGCCGCGCCCGCCACCCTGACGGCCGTTGATGATCGGCTCGGCCTTGATGGTCGGATCCGGCTCGTAGCCCGGCAGCGCAATGCGCGGAATTTCACGCTTCAGCAGACGCTCGATGTCGCGCAGCAGCTTGTGCTCATCCACGCACACCAGCGAGATAGCCTCACCGGTACGCTCCGCGCGGCCGGTACGGCCGATACGGTGCACATAGTCTTCCGGCACGTTAGGCAGCTCGTAGTTCACCACGTGCGGCAGCTGGTCGATATCCAGACCGCGCGCCGCGATGTCGGTCGCCACCAGCACGCGGATGCGGCCGTCTTTGAAATCGGCCAGCGCGCGGGTACGGGCGCCCTGGCTCTTGTTACCGTGGATCGCCGCGGCGGTGATGCCGTCTTTGTTCAGCTGTTCCGCCAGATGGTTGGCGCCGTGCTTGGTGCGGGTAAACACCAGCACCTGTTTCCAGTCGCCTTCGCCGATCATCTGCGACAGCAGTTCCCGCTTACGCTTCTTGTCGACGAAGTGCACGCTCTGCTCAATCTGCTCGGACGCGGTGTTGCGGCGCGCCACTTCCACCGAGGCCGGGTTATGCAGCAGCTTGTTGGCCAGCGCCTTGATGTCGTCGGAGAAGGTCGCGGAGAACAGCAGGTTCTGGCGCTTGGCCGGCAGCTTGGCCAGCACGCGGCGAATGTCGTGGATAAAGCCCATGTCCAGCATGCGGTCCGCTTCATCCAGCACCAGAATTTCGATTTTGGACAGGTCAACCGCGTTCTGATGCTCCAGATCCAGCAGACGGCCCGGCGTCGCCACCAGGATATCGACGCCGCCGCGCAGCTTCATCATCTGCGGGTTGATGCTCACGCCGCCAAACACCACCAGCGAACGCAGGCGCAGGTGTTTGCTGTAGGCATCGACGTTTTCGCCGATCTGCGCCGCCAGCTCACGGGTTGGCGTCAGGATCAGCGCGCGCACCGGGCGACGGCCCTTGACCGGATGGTCATGCTTGCTCAGCAGCTGCAACAGCGGCAGGGTAAAACCGGCGGTTTTACCGGTGCCGGTCTGGGCGCTGGCCATCAGGTCACGACCTTCAAGCACGACAGGGATAGCCTGACGCTGGATTGGCGTCGGTTCACGATAGCCCTGTTCTTCAACAGCGCGCACAATTTCAGCACTTAAGCCGAGGGTTTCAAATGACATAAAGAGAAAAACTCCAGATCCCCCCTAACCTAACGGTGTTCGGTGCAGTTTCCTGGGAGGATGATCAGACGGGGCATTAAGCATGACCACGAGGGATTGGCACAAACTGCAGTGCACCAGGCGGCGATTGTAACAGAAGTCGCGCAATAAAAAGCACTTTTACGCACCCAGAGCACAATCTGCCGTAAATTCAGCATTGTCTGAAGCCGATCACATAACTCATTGTGGTTAGCGGTTGCGTTTTAGACAATCTGGCATAAAGTTAATCATATGATTGATTAACTTCGAGCGTGACCCATGCCAGCTTCCGTACCTCATCAGGCCGCCGGCCGGGCGCGCGGCGAGCAAACGCGCCGGCAACTGCTCGCCGCGGCGACCGAACTGTTCGGCGAATTCGGCCTGCAGGGCGCCACCACGCGCGATATCGCCCAGCGCGCCGGCCAGAACATCGCCGCCATCACCTACTACTTCAGCTCCAAAGAGGGGCTGTATCTGGCCGTGGCGCAGTCGCTCGCCGATTTCATCCAGCAGGCGTTCGCCCCGTTGGCCGAAGAGGTCGATCGCTTTGGGCAAGAAGCGCCCGAACAACGCTCACCCGACGCGGCGCTACGCTTGCTGCAGCGCGGCCTGCTGGCCTTCAGCGAGCTGATGACCCAGCCGCACACGCTGAACCTGAGCAAAATCATGTCGCGCGAACAGCTCGCCCCGACCGAGGCCTATCCGCTGATCCACCGCCAGGTGATCGCGCCGATGCACGAGCGGCTGTGCCGCCTGCTGTCTGCCGCCACCGGCATTGACGAGCACGCCACTCGCCTGGTGCTGCATACCCACGCGCTGATCGGCGAGGTGCTGTCGTTCCGCGTGGCGCGAGAGACCATCCGCCGTCAGGCCGGCTGGCAAGAGATTGGTGAAAGTGAAGCTGCGCAGATCGCGGCGGTGCTGAGCGAGCATATCGAGATTTTGGTTATTGGGCTGCGCCAACGTCACGGCGCGTAAATTCAGGCAGGGAGTGTTATGAACAAAAAACGCAGTGCCTTGATCGTGTTGTTAATTCTGCTGATCGCGGCCGCCGCTTACGCGGTCTGGCATTACCAACAGCAGCAGGATAAGCCGCTGACGCTGTACGGCAACGTCGATATCCGCACGGTCAACCTCGGCTTCCGCGTCGACGGCCGCCTGGCGTCGCTGACGGTGGATGAAGGCGATGCCGTTCAGCCGGGCCAACTGCTCGGCAAACTGGACGATGCCCCCTATCGCAACGCGCTGCAGCAGGCCGAGGCCAACGTCGGCAGCGCGCGCGCCAAACTGTCGCTGCTGCAGGCCGGCTATCGCACCGAAGAGATCGCCCAGGTGCAATCAGAAATGGCGCAGCGCCAGTCCGCCTTCGCCTACGCCGACAGCTTCCTGAAGCGCCAGCAAGGGCTGTGGGCGAAAAACGCCACGTCCGCCGACGCGCTGGAAGATGCGCGCACCGCCCGCAATCAGGCGCAGGCCAATCTGCAGGCGGCGAAGGACAAGCTGTCGCAATACCGCAGCGGCAATCGCCCGCAAGAGATTGAACAGGCCAAGGCCGAGGTGGCGCAAAGCGAAGCGGCGTTGGCGCAGGCGCAATTGAATCTGCAAGACGCCACGCTGGTCTCCCCGTCCGCCGGCACGGTGCTGACCCGCGCGGTAGAGCCGGGCACCATGCTCGGCGCCGGCGGCACGGTGTTCACCCTGTCGCTGACCCGGCCGGTGTGGGTGCGCGCCTACGTCAACGAGACCAGCCTGAACCAGGCGGTGCCCGGCACCGAGCTGGAAATTTACACCGACGGCCGCCCCGGCAAGCCTTACCACGGCAAGATCGGTTTCGTCTCGCCAACCGCGGAATTCACGCCGAAAAGCGTTGAAACACCGGATCTGCGCACCGATCTGGTGTATCGCCTGCGGGTGATCGTCACCGACGCCGACGACGCGCTGCGTCAGGGCATGCCGGTCACCCTGCGCTTCACCAAACCCTGAGGCCGGCCATGGAACAGGCGCACACCATCGAACTGGAAGGGCTGGAAAAGCGCTTCCCGTCGCTTGAGAAACCGGCGGTCGCCAGCCTGACCACCACCCTGCGCAGCGGCGCGGTCATCGGGCTGGTCGGGCCGGACGGCGCCGGCAAAACCACCCTGCTGCGCATGCTGGCCGGGCTGCTGCAGCCCAGCAGCGGCAAGCTGCGGGTCGCCGGGCTGGATCCGATCGAGCAGGATCGTCAACTGCACGCGATCCTCGGCTACATGCCGCAGAAGTTCGGGCTGTATGAGGATCTGACGGTGATGGAGAACCTGACGCTGTACGCCGATCTGCGCGGCGTTACCGGCGATCTGCGGCGCCAGACCTTCGAACGGCTATTGAAATTTACCGATCTGACGCGTTTCACCGAGCGCCTGGCGGGCAAGCTGTCCGGCGGCATGAAGCAAAAACTGGGACTGGCCTGCACGCTGGTGGGCGAACCCCAGGTGCTGCTGCTGGATGAGCCGGGCGTCGGCGTCGATCCGATCTCGCGCCGCGAGCTGTGGCGCATGGTGCACGAGCTGGCCAACGACGGCATGTTGATCCTGTGGAGCACCTCTTATCTCGACGAGGCCGAGCAGTGCCGCGAAGTGCTGTTGCTCAACGAGGGTGAGCTGCTGTTCAGCGGCGCGCCGCAGGATCTGACCCAGCGCATGGCCGGGCGCACGGTGTTGATCGCCGCGCCGCCGGGCAGCCATCGATCGTTGCTGCAGCGGGCGATCTGCCTGCCGGCGGTCACCGACGGCGTGATCCAGGGCAAGTACCTGCGCCTGATCCTGAAAGAAGGCGAAGATCACCGGCAGCTGCTGCAGGCGCTGGATCTGCCGGACGCCGAACTCGACGAGGCGGATCCGCGCTTCGAAGATGCGTTTATCGATCTGCTCGGCGGCGGCCCCAACCATCGCTCGGCGCTGGCGGAGATCATGCCGACCGTCGACGGTGAAAGCGGCGAAACGGTGATCGAAGCGGTGCAGCTGACCAAAAAATTCGGCGACTTCGCCGCCACCGATCACGTCGACTTTCAGGTGCGGCGCGGAGAAATCTTCGGCCTGCTCGGCCCGAACGGCGCCGGCAAGTCCACCACCTTCAAAATGATGTGCGGCCTGCTGGTGCCGTCCGGCGGCAAGGCGCTGGTGCTGGGGATGGATCTGAAGACCAGTTCCGGCAAGGCGCGCCAACGCCTCGGCTACATGGCGCAAAAATTCTCGCTGTACGGCAACCTGACGGTGGCGCAGAACCTGAAGTTCTTCTCCGGTGTCTACGGCCTGAGCGGCAAGGCGCAGCGCGACAAAATCGACGAAATGTCGCGCGCCTTCAACTTCGCGCCGATCCTCGATCAGACGCCGGACGCGCTGCCGCTCGGCTTCAAACAGCGCCTGGCGCTGGCCTGCGCGCTGATGCACGAACCGGATATTCTGTTCCTCGACGAACCGACTTCCGGCGTCGATCCGCTGACGCGGCGCGAGTTCTGGCTGCACATCAACGGCATGGTCGACAAGGGCGTCACGGTGATGGTGACCACCCACTTTATGGACGAGGCGGAATACTGCGACCGCATCGGCCTGGTGTATCGCGGCAAGATCATCGCCGCCGGCACGCCGGACGATCTCAAACAACAGGTGGCGCGCGACGACAATCCCAGCCCTTCGATGGAGCAGGCGTTTATCGAGCTGGTGCAGGGCTACGACGAGGAGGAAACGCGGTGAGCGATAACCGACCCCCAATCGACGACGGCGGCTTCTCCTGGCGCCGGCTGCGCGCGCTGTGCCTGAAGGAGACGCGGCAGATACTGCGCGATCCCAGCAGCGGCCTGATCGCCTTCGTCATCCCGCTGATGCTGCTGTTTATCTTCGGCTACGGCATCAACCTGGACTCCAGCAAGCTGCATCTGGGCATTCTGATGGAACAACAGAGCGAAGACGCGCGCGATTTGGCCCACGCCTTCGCCGGTTCGCCCTATATCGAACCGACCATCAGCGATAACCGCCAGCAGCTGATCCAGCAGATGCAGGCCGGCACGATCCGCGGCCTGGTGGTGATCCCGGTGGATTTCGACCAGCGCATGGCGCGCCCGCACGACAGCGCCCCTATCCAGGTGATCACCGACGGCAGCGAGCCGAACACCGCCAACTTCGTGCAGGGCTATGCCCAGGGCGTATGGCAAGTTTGGCAGCAGCAACGCGCCGCCGATCGGGGGAGCAGCGACCAGCCGCTGATTGACGTGCAGATGCGCTACTGGTTCAACCCGGCGGCCATCAGCCGGCACTACATCATTCCCGGCGCCATCACCATCATCATGACGGTGATCGGCGCCATTCTCACCTCGCTGGTGATCGCCCGCGAATGGGAACGCGGCACCATGGAGGCCCTGCTGTCCACCCAGGTGACGCGCAGCGAGCTGCTGCTCTCCAAGCTGATCCCCTATTACTTCCTCGGCATGATCGCCATGGCGCTGTGCATGGCGGTGGCGGTGTGGGTGCTCGGCGTGCCCTATCGCGGTTCGCTGCCGATCCTGCTGCTGATCAGCAGCCTGTTCCTCGCCAGCACCCTCGGCATGGGCCTGCTGATCTCCACCCTCACCCGCAACCAGTTCAACGCGGCGATGGTGGCGCTGAACGCCGCCTTTCTGCCGTCGATCATGCTGTCCGGCTTCATTTTCCAGATCGACAGCATGCCGGCCATCGTGCGCGCGGTGACCTACATCATTCCGGCGCGTTACTTCGTCAGCACGCTGCAAACGCTGTTCCTGGCGGGCAACGTCGGCACCGTGCTGGCGATCAATCTGCTGTTCCTGATCGCTTCCGCCGTGGTGTTCATCGGCCTGACGGCCTGGAAAACCCAGCGCCGGCTGGATTAAGGAGAAAGAGCGATGTTTCACCGTCTGTTGACGCTTATCATCAAGGAAATGCAGGCGCTGCTGCGCGATCCGCAAACCCGCGCCATCCTGATCATGCCGGTGATCCTGCAGGTGCTGCTGTTCCCGTTCGCCGCGACGCTGGAAGTCACCAACGCCACCATCGCGGTCTACAGCGAGGACAGCGGCCAGGCCTCGGTGGAGCTGACCCAACGCTTCGCCAAGGCCAAAGCCTTCTCCCATGTGCTGCTGCTGCGCAATCCTCAGGAGATAAAGACCACCATCGACAACCAGCGGGCGCTGCTGCTGATCCGCTTCCCGGCGCAGTTCTCGCGCGATATCGCCGCCGGCCACACCGCGCCGCTGCAGCTGCTGCTCGACGGGCGCAACTCCAACAGCGCGCAGATCGCCGCCAACTACGTGCAGCAGATCGTGCAGGAATATCAGAACGAGCTGCTCGGCAACCGCGCCAAACCCAACAACAGCGAACTGGTGGTGCGCAACTGGTATAACCCGAATCTGGACTACAAATGGTTTGTGGTACCGTCGCTGATCGCCATGATCACCACCATCGGCGTGCTGATCGTCACCTCGCTGTCGGTGGCGCGCGAACGCGAACAGGGCACGCTGGAACAGCTGCTGGTCTCGCCGCTCACCACCTGGCAGATCTTTATCGGCAAGGCGGTGCCGGCGCTGATCGTCGCCAGCTTCCAGTCCAGCATCGTGCTGTTGATCGGCATCTTCCTGTACCAGATCCCGTTCGCCGGATCGCTGTTGCTGTTCTATGCCACCATGCTGCTCTACGGGCTGTCACTGGTCGGTTTCGGCCTGCTGATCTCGTCGCTGTGCGCCACTCAGCAGCAGGCGTTTATCGGCGTGTTCGTGTTCATGATGCCGGCGATCCTGCTCTCGGGTTACGTCTCGCCGGTGGAGAATATGCCGGTGTGGCTGCAGGATCTGACCTGGGTGAACCCGATACGCCACTTCACCGACATCACCAAGCAGATCTACCTGAAGGACGCCAGCTTCAGCATCATCTGGCGCAGCCTGTGGCCGCTGCTGGTGATCACCGCCACCACCGGCAGCGCCGCCTACGCGCTGTTCCGCCGCAAGATCGCATAAAAAAAGCTCTGCATATCACATGCAGAGCTTTTTGATCGCCAGATACCCTAAGGCTTGAAAGACGACGGATTTAGCGGCGGTTGCCGAAGATGCGCAGCAACATCAGGAACAGGTTGATAAAGTCGAGATACAGCGTCAGCGCGCCGACGATGGCGTACTTGCGGAAGCCGTCTTTATCATCGGCGTTCAGCTGCTCGCCCATCGCCTTGAGTTTTTGCGTGTCGTACGCGGTCAGACCGACGAACACCACCACCCCAATGTAGGTAATCGCCCACATCAGCGCGGTGCTTTTCAGCCAGATGTTCACCAACGAGGCCAGCACGATGCCGATCAATGCCATGAACAGCATGCTGCCAAAGCCGCTCAGATCGCGCTTGGTGGTGTAGCCGTACAGGCTCATGGCGCCGAACATGCCGGCGGTGACCACGAAGGTGCTGGCGATCGAGCTGTAGGTATAAGCGATGAAGATGCTCGACAGCGTCAACCCGGTCAGCGCCGAGTAGAGCATGAACAGCGAGGTGGCCACCGCGCCGCTCAGGCGGTTGACCATGCCGGAAATCACGAACACCAGCGCCAACTGGGCGATAATCAGACCGAAGAAGGTGATCTGGCTGGAGAAGATGAAGTTGAGGATCGCGGGCGTATTGGCCGCATACCAGGAAACGAACGCCGTCAGCAGCAGACCGCAGGTCATCCAGCCGTAAACCTGCGCCATGTAGGCCTGAATGCCGCTGTTGGCACGTTCGACGATTGAACCATTAGAGCGTGGATATCGGTCCATGACGGTTACCTTTTGCGTTGTAAACAAGATTCCGAAGCCCCGCGAACGGGGCTTCGCCTGCTATAAGCGTACCACAGAATAGGCCGCGCGAAAGCGGCAAAGGTCTTGATTTGTTTCCGCTGTTGACGCGTTATTTAGCCGCATCGTGCCAGCGCTGCGCGGCCTCGCGATCGCTGTCGCGAGCGTCCACCCAACGATCGCCCTGGCCGGTCGCTTCGCGCTTCCAGAACGGCGCGCGGGTCTTCAGGTAGTCCATGATGAACTCGCTGGCGGCGAACGCCATGCTGCGGTGCGCGCCGGTCACGCCAACGAACACGATCTCGTCGCCGGGATACAGCGCGCCAACGCGGTGGATCACCGTCACGCGCTGCAGCGGCCAGCGGCTGCGCGCCTCGGCCACGATCTCCGCCAGCGCCTTCTCGGTCATGCCGGGGTAGTGTTCCAGCGTCAGCGCGCTGACGTCGTCCCCAAGGTTATGGTTGCGCACCTTGCCGGTGAAGGTCACCACCGCGCCGTCGGCGTCGCACTGCGCCAGCCACTGATACTCGTCGCCGACGTTGAACGGCGCTTCGCCCACGCGAATGCGGGTGTTTTCCATGCTTACCCCCCGGTGACCGGCGGGAAGAAGGCCACCTCATCGCCGGCGCGCAGCGGATGATCCGCCGCCACCAGCGACTGATTGACCGCCGCCAGCAGTTTGCCGGACTCCAGCGCCAGCGCCCAGCGATCGCCGCGCGCGCACAGCGCCTGGCGCAGCGCCTCGACGGTCGGGTAATCCGCCGGCATCGACAGCGCGCCGGTACCCACCAGTTCGCGCACCTGCGCGAAGAAAAGAATATCGATCATGCGTTCACCTTAAAATCGCCGGATTTGCCGCCGCTTTTCGCCAGCAGGCGCACCGGGCCGATCACCATGTCTTTCTGTACCGCTTTGCACATGTCATAGATGGTCAATGCCGCCACCGAGGCGGCGGTCAGCGCCTCCATCTCGACGCCGGTTTTGCCGGTCAGCCGGCAGCAGGTTTCGATGCGCACCCGGCTGTGCTCCGTTTGCGCCTCCAGCTGCACTTCGACTTTGCTCAGCATCAGCGGGTGGCACAGCGGGATCAGCTCCCAGGTGCGTTTGGCCGCCTGAATGCCGGCGATGCGCGCCGTGGCGAACACGTCGCCCTTGTGATGGCTGCCGTCGACGATCATCGCCAGCGTGGCGGGCAGCATCTCGACGAAGGCTTCGGCGCGCGCCTCGCGCACCGTTTCGGCCTTGGCGGAAACGTCGACCATATGGGCTTCGCCGGCGGCGTTAATGTGGGTTAGCTGTGTCATGACTCAGGGCTTCTTTAAATGGGGCTGGAAGTTGCACGGCCGATGGCGCGCGTCCAACTGCTCTTCGATAATCCGCTCCCAGGCGGTGCGGCAGGCGCGGGTGGAACCCGGCATGGCGAAAATCACCGTGCGGTTGGCCAGGCCGGCCAGCGCGCGCGACTGGATCGTCGCGGTGCCGATCTCTTCGTACGACACCATGCGGAACAGTTCGCCGAACCCTTCCACCTCTCTGTCGAACAGCGGCAACAGCGCTTCCGGCGTGTTGTCGCGCGCGGTAAAACCGGTGCCGCCGGTGATCAGCACCGCCTGCACGTTGTCATCGGCGATCCACGCGGAAACCCGTGCGCGGATCTGGTAAATGTCATCTTTGACGATGGCGCGATCCACCACCTGATGGCCGGCTTCCTGCGCCGCGTCCTGCAGATATTGGCCGGAGGTGTCTTCCGCCGCGCCGCGGCTGTCGGACACGGTCAGGATGGCGATATGCGCCGCAATAAACTCGCTGCTCGCATGGCTCATGGTTCAATAAGCTCCTATTGGCTGTCAGCCGCCGATAAACGACAGGTTCTGGGTGATCCCGCTGTTGCCCTGATGCAGGAAATGGGTCTGCTTCTTGCTCAGCAGCCCGCTCTGGATGCGCGCCTTCAGCGCATCGAGCTGGCCGTCGTCCGCCAGCAGATCGCGCAGGGGCACCCCCTGCTCGCCGAACAGGCACAGGTGCAGATTACCGATGGAAGAAACGCGCAGCCGGTTGCAGCTGGCGCAGAAGTCTTTTTCATACGGCATGATAAGACCCACCTCACCCTGGTAGTCCGGGTGGCTGAACACCTGCGCCGGGCCGTCGCTGCGGCCGCGCGCCTGGCGCTGCCAGCCCTGCTGTTCCAGCTGCCGGCGAATCACTTCGCCGGAAACGTGGTGTTTGCGAAACAGCTCGCCGCCCTCGCCGGTTTCCATCAGTTCGATAAAACGCAGCTGGATCGGCCGATCCTTGATCCAGGCGAGAAAGGCGCCGAGCTGCTGGTGATTGACGTCGCGCATCAGCACGGCGTTGACCTTGACCTTGCTGAAACCGGCGCTGAAGGCGGCATCGATGCCGTCCATCACCTGGCGGAACTTGTCCTGACCGGTGATGGCGTGAAACTGACGGGGATCCAGGCTGTCGATGCTGACGTTGATCGCCGTCAGACCGGCGTCACGCCAGGCGGCGACGTCGCGCGCCAGACGGTAGCCGTTGGTGGTGACCGCCAGCGTGCGGATGGCCGGGTTTTCCCGCACGGCGGCGATGATCTCGGCAAAATCACGGCGCAGCGAAGGCTCGCCGCCGGTCAGGCGCACCTTTTCGGTGCCCAGTTCGGCGAACGCGCGGCTGACGCGGCGGATTTCATCCAGCGACAGGAAGCTTTTCGGGCTGCCGCTCGGCTTGTAGCCATCGGGCAGACAATAGGTGCAACGAAAGTTACACACGTCGGTGATCGACAAGCGCAGGTAATAGAACTTGCGCTCATAAGCATCAATGAGTTGCGGTACCATAACACCTTTCCAAAGTCGGGAGATGCGAGCGTTTCCCCTCTGCACCCTGGTGGCTGACTTCGCCACGGCCCAGGCGCCATATCGTTCCGGATGAACAACGTAGGCGCAGGGGCTAGGAGTTTGATTTCTCTTCCCGCTACCTTGAGTAGCCGGAATGAAACCGTGGTTTTCAGCAGAATTCTAGCGCTAATCGGCAACGATAGCCAACGCGTTAATTCGCTATATAATTTTCTATACAGCGTTTTTAGACGCCGTCTATTCGGGTAAACCATGATAAACATCGCTTGCGTGGACGAATTGACCAGAATCACGCAAATGACACTCTTTATCGCGTTTTTATGCCGGATCCGCTACCTTATGCGGGCAGTTCAGCCCCTTTGTAAGGAAATTTATGCGTAATCGTACCCTGGCCGATCTCGACCGCGTGGTGGCGTTGGGCGGCGGACACGGTCTGGGCCGTGTGATGTCGGCCCTGTCGTCCTTAGGCTCCCGCCTGACCGGCATCGTCACCACCACCGACAACGGCGGTTCCACCGGCCGCATCCGCCGTTCGGAAGGCGGCATTGCCTGGGGCGATACCCGCAACTGCCTCAACCAGCTGATCACCGAACCGAGCGTCGCCTCGGCGATGTTCGAATACCGTTTCAGCGGCAACGGTGAGCTGGCCGGCCATAACCTGGGCAACCTGATGCTGAAAGCGCTGGATCACCTGAGCGTGCGCCCGCTGGAAGCGATCAACCTGGTGCGCAGCTTGCTGAAGGTGGACGCGGCGCTGATCCCGATGTCGGAGCAGCCGGTGGATTTGATGGCGCACGATCACGAAGGCAATCACGTTTACGGTGAAGTGAATGTCGATCAACTGACTCTTATGCCGCAGGAGCTGATGCTGTCGCCCCCGGTCAACGCCACGCGCGAAGCGCTGGACGCCATCGCGCAAGCCGACGTGATCCTGATCGGGCCGGGCAGCTTCCTCACCAGCCTGATGCCGCTGCTGCTGCTGGACGATCTCACCCAGGCGCTGCGCCGCAGCAGCGCCAGCATGATCTATATCGGCAACCTCGGCCGCGAACTGAGCGTGGCCGCCGCGGCGCTGTCGTTAAAGGATAAGCTGACGCTGATGGAAGAGAAGATCGGCCGCCGGATGATCGATGCGCTGATTGTCGGCCCGGCGGTGGACACCAGTGAAGTGCAGGATCGGGTGGTGATTCAACAGCCGCTGGAAGCGAGCGACATCCCCTACCGCCACGATCGCCAGCTGCTGCGCCAGGCGCTGGATCACGCGCTGGTGGAGCTGGCCGCCCGCCGCTGACCGAATTTAGCCGTCGCGCCCGCGCAGCCAGGGATTATCGCTGGTCGGGGCGGGATGGCTGACCATATCGATATACAGCTCTTCCACCTCTTTGCGCGCCCAGGGCGTGCGACGCAAAAACTTCAGGCTGGACTTGATGCTCGGATCGCTGCGGAAGCAGTTAATGCGAATGCGCGCGCCCAGTTCGGACCAACCGTAGTGATCCACCAGTTTATTCAGCAGTTGCTCCAGAGTCACGCCGTGCAGCGGGTCTTTAGACTGGTGTTGGCTCATGTTCGGTACTCTTCGTGGTCAAATCGGGCCGCACACCATAACAGCTTTGACGCGGCCGACAAGGAATTTTGACGCCCACAGCGCGGGCGCCTTCCAACGGTCAGGAAATCGCGATGAACTGCTCGCGCAGCTGGTGGATTTCGTCGCGCAGCGCAGCCGCCTGCTCGAACTCCAGGTTCTGCGCATGGGTGTACATCTGCGCCTCCAGATCGCGGATTTTCTGATCCAGCGCTTTCGGCGTGAGGTTCTGCAACTGAGCGCCACCGTCCGCCGCCTTGCTCCTGCCTTTCCCCTTGGCGCGGTTGACCGGCTGGCCGATCTGCAGAATATCGCCGATCTTCTTGTTCAGCCCCTGCGGCACGATGCCGTTGGCTTCGTTATAGGCCTGCTGCTTGGCGCGGCGCCGCTCGGTTTCACCGATCGCCTTGGCCATCGAATCGGTGATGCGATCGCCATACAGGATCGCCTTGCCGTTCAGGTTACGCGCCGCGCGGCCGATGGTCTGGATCAGTGAACGCTCGGAACGCAGGAAGCCTTCCTTGTCGGCGTCCAGAATCGCCACCAGCGACACCTCAGGCATGTCGAGGCCCTCACGCAGCAGGTTGATGCCCACCAGCACGTCAAACTCGCCCAGACGCAGGTCACGGATGATTTCGACCCGCTCCACGGTATCGATGTCCGAGTGCAGGTAGCGCACGCGCTCGCCATGCTCTTCCAGGTATTCGGTCAGGTCTTCCGCCATGCGTTTGGTCAGGGTGGTCACCAGCACGCGCTCGTTGATCGCCGCGCGCTTGCGGATCTCGGAGAGCAGATCGTCCACCTGAGTGGCGACCGGCCGCACTTCCACGATCGGATCCAGCAGCCCGGTTGGCCTCACCACCTGATCGATCAGATCGCCGCCGGATTTCTCCAGCTCATATTTGCCCGGCGTGGCGGAAACATAGATGGTCTGCGGCGCCAGCGCCTCGAACTCCTCGAAGCGCAGCGGGCGGTTGTCCAGCGCCGACGGCAGACGGAAGCCGTACTCCACCAGCGTTTCCTTGCGCGCGCGGTCGCCTTTGAACATCGCGCCGATCTGCGGAATGGTGACGTGGGATTCGTCGACCACCAGCAGGCCGTCCGCCGGCAGGTAGTCGAACAGCGTCGGCGGCGGCTCGCCCTCGGCACGCCCGGAAAGGTAGCGCGAGTAGTTTTCGATGCCCGAGCAGTAGCCCAGCTCGTTCATCATCTCCAGATCGAACTGGGTGCGCTGCGTCAGGCGTTGCTCTTCCAGCAGCTTGTTGTTGGCCAGCAGCACCTTGCGGCGGTCCGCCAGATCGACCTTGATCTCTTCCATCGCCTGCATGATCCGCTCGCGCGGCGTCACGTAGTGCGACTTCGGGTAAATGGTAAAACGCGGCACCACCTGCTCAATCTGCCCGGTCAGCGGATCGAACAGCGACAGCCGTTCCACTTCTTCGTCGAACAGCTCGACGCGCAGCGCCAGCTCGTCCGATTCCGCCGGGAAGATGTCGATCACCTCGCCGCGCACGCGGAAGGTGGCGCGCTGGAAAGCCTGATCGTTGCGGGAATACTGCAGCTCCGCCAGGCGGCGCAAAATGGAGCGCTGATCGATGATCATCCCCTGGGTCAGGTGCAGCATCATCTTCAGGTAAAGATCCGGATCGCCCAGACCGTAGATCGCCGACACCGACGCCACCACCACCACGTCGCGCCGCTCCAGCAACGCCTTGGTGGCGGAAAGACGCATCTGCTCGATGTGCTCGTTCACCGAAGCGTCTTTTTCAATGAAGGTGTCGGAGCTGGGCACGTAGGCTTCCGGCTGGTAGTAGTCGTAGTAGGAGACGAAGTATTCCACCGCATTCTCAGGGAAAAACGCTTTCATCTCGCCGTACAGCTGCGCCGCCAGCGTCTTGTTCGGCGCCAGCACCATGGTCGGCCGATTCAGATCGGCTATCACGTTGGCGATGGTGAATGTCTTGCCCGAACCGGTGACCCCCAGCAGCGTCTGGTGCGCCAGGCCGTCTTCCAGCCCCTCTTCCAGCTTGCGGATGGCTTCCGGCTGATCGCCGGCCGGTTTGAACTCGGAATGCAGTTTGAAAAGTTTACTCATTGCTCGGCTACCCTGTGGAGATGCGCGCGCTCAGGCGGCCAGCCGGCTCTGCGCCGGATATGGCCCCTAATTATGGAAAGTGTCGGCGATTTGCGCCAGTGCCCATGATACTGGATATAAAACCAGCTTCAAGCGGATTCGTCGCTGCGCCCGGCACGGCGGCGATGCCGTTGCACCGTGAGGTTACAGCCGGGTGACATTTTTATTGTCAATAACAGATTTATCCCCAGAACTTGCCGAAAATTAACTTATTGATAGCACCGCGTCGAAAAATCATACATAGAGACCTGATCAATACCCTTGTGTATTGATTTTAATTAATCTATTGATATATAACATTTTTAATAAAAAGACGAGAATGCGGGCAAAGCGAACAGAACCCGCGTCCGCTCTCGCTTTACAGCGTTTTTCTAAATCTAATGCACAAGGTTATCCACAGGAATAGTGGATAACTCTCACCGCCCCGCCCGGGGCGGGAGTTACAGAAAGAAAGCTTTTCGCCCTTTACACTCGCCAAAATGGCTTTTTTAGTTATTTTTTCATAAAAATATCGCTTTGTTTATGCCGATTAATACTAAAAATCCCCATTGCCAAAATCGCATCGGCCCCTTTCTCGCGGATCGCGCTTGACGGCGGCGCAATGCCTTGCACCACGCCCTCACCGCAGAGCACCACAAGAGTGCAAAAAACGTCCGGGTTAACTTCCCCGCGTATTTTCAGGCCGCCGCGGCAGAGCGCGTCAGGCCTGATTAGCGGTTAACAAGGCGATAACAATCCCCGTTTTCACCCGGCGGTAAAACTGGCCTGAGAGTTGCTTTATCTTCCTGCGTATCAATGCGGTGCGGCGGCGTGATGCGCTGCCAGCCACAGCGTGTACCCCTCGCGGTGCGATCGCCTGTAAAAGCGCAAGAACGACACCAAGTCGTCACAAGCGTCGTTTTTAACAACATATTGACTGTCATTCCGTCCACCGTAGACCTTGCTCTGGCTCATCGGACGGACGGCATCTTGTTCCAGACATTGCCACACTCGGGAAATTCGCCGCGCATGCGGCCTTTGCTGTCCCCCGCCAACGAGTGAAACGAGCGTCTATGAGGAGAATGCCAAATGCTGAGCCTGAGATCGGTCAATCAATTCTACGGTCAAAACCACACCCTGTGGGACATCAACCTGGAGCTGCCGCGCGGCCAGTGCACCGTGCTGCTCGGGCGCAACGGCGTGGGCAAGACCACGCTGGTCAACTGCATCATGGGGCATTTGCCGGTAGTGAGCGGCAGCATGACCTGGCAGCCGGCAGATCAGCCGCCGCAAAACCTTCTGCTGCAACCGATGGAGCGCCGCGCCGCACTCGGCATCAGCCACGTCCCGCAAGGGCGGCAACTCTTCTCGCAGCTGAGCGTGGAAGAGAATCTGCAGGTGGCGCAGATGGCCGTGCGCGGCGCCCCTCGCCGCATTCCGCCGCTGATCTACAGCCTGTTTCCCAATTTGCGCCAGATGCGTACCCGCCGCGCCGGCGATCTGTGCGAAGGCGCCCAACGCCAGTTGGCGATCGGTCGTGCGCTGGCGCAGGAACCGGCGCTGCTGATCCTCGACGAACCCACGGCGGGCGTGCCGCCGTCGATCGCCGCCGACATCGGCAACGTGATCCGCAGGCTCAACTATGAATTGGGCATGACCATTTTGCTGGTAGAGCATCAGTTGCCGTTCGTGCGCCGGGTGGCGGACCGCTTTTGTCTGCTCGATAGCGGGCGCACCGTGGCGCACGGCGCGCTGACGCAGTTGGATGAAGCGCTGATCGGCGCCGGGCTGACGGGACAGGACGGAGGATGAGGGAGCAAAGCTCCCTCATTGAGAGTTTATAACAGGCTGATATCCAGATATTGCCCCAACGGCGCCCGTTCGGCCTGCGGCAGGTGCGGGATTTCGCCCAGCAGCGGCGCCGGCAGCATGCGGCGCAGCGTGGCCAGGTATTCCTGATGCCGTCGCCCCGGCGGCGCCACGTCGTTGGCGATCCAACCGGCCAGCGTCAGCCCCGCCTGTTGCACCGCCTGCGCCGTCAACACCGCATGGTTGATGCAGCCCAGTTTGATACCCACCACCAGGATCACCGGCAGTTGCTCCTGCTGCACCCAGTCGGCGAAGGTGTACTGCGCCGACAGCGGAGTAAACCACCCGCCGGCGCCCTCGACCAATACCCAGTCGGCGCACTGTTCCAGCCGGCGCAGGCCGTCGGACAGCCGCGCTGCATCTATCGGCCGGCCTTCATCGGCGCTAACGATATGCGGCGAAGTCGGTTCGGCAAAAACGTAAGGGTTCACTTCGTCGTACCCCAGCGCCACGCCGCTGTTGGCCTGCAGCGCCAGCGCGTCGCCGTTGCGCAGCCCCTCGGCGGTCATCTCGCTGCCGGAAGCCACCGGCTTATAGCCGGCGCTGCGGTAGCCCGCCAGATTGGCGGCCTGCAGCAAGGCGCTGCTGGCGACAGTTTTCCCGACCTCGGTGTCGGTGCCGGTCACGAACCAACGTTTAATCACGATAAATCACTCCATAAGCCAGATGATAGCTGAGCGGGAACTGCCCCTGCCGGCACGGGTAAGCCGCCTGCAGCGCGGCGAGGCGGCCGCGCGACATCAGGCCGCCCTCGCGTCCCTGGTGCAGATGCGTCGCCCCGATGCCCTTGAGCGAACGCATCAGCGTCATCACGTCCGGGTAATTCAGGGTGCGCAGCTCCGTCACCAGCTCGTGTCGATAGTCGGCGCAGGCGGCGCGGATCTGCGCCAGCGGCAGGAAGGCGTTCACATGACGTTCGCCGTCCACCTGTTGCCAGGCGTCCCCCAATTCCTGCAGCGAGCCCGCCGCCAGCGTGGAGAACAGGATCACACCGCCGGGCCGGGTCACGCGATACAGCTCCGCCAACGCGGCGGGCAGATCGCTGCACCACTGCACCACCAGGCTGCTGAAACAGATGTCCATCGCCGCGTCGGGCAACGGCACCTGCTCGATATCGCCCAGCAGATAATGGTGCGCCGCCTGTTGCTGGCGGGCGAATGCCAACATCCCCGGCGCCAGATCGAGCGCCGTCACCTGCTTGCCGCGCTCGCGCCACAGACGGCTGAAATAGCCGGTGCCGCAGCCGGCATCCAGCAGCCGTTCGCCCGGGTGGGAACTCCCCATCCCCAGTAAGCGCTCGCCAACGTCACGCTGCAGCACGGCGGCGGCGTCGTAGCTGCCGGCCGCGCGGCTGAAGGCCGAGGCGACCGCCTGTTTGTTCACTGTGTCATTGGCTGACGTCATGCAATACCTCCAGCAGGCGATCGATATCCTGCGGCTGGTGCGCCGCCGTCAGGGTAATGCGCAGCCGCGCGCCGCCCGGCGGCACCGTTGGCGGACGGATGGCGCTCACCCACAGGCCGCGATCGCGCAGACGGGTCGCCAGATCGAGCGCACGCTGATTGTCCCCCACCAGCAGCGGCTGGATGGCGGTGTCGGAATCCGTCAGGGTCAGCGCCAGCGGCGCCGCGCCCTGGCGGAAACGCCGGATGTTGTCCTGCAGCCGGGCGCGCAGTTCATCGCCCTCTCGAATGCAGGCCAGCGCCGCCTGCAGCGCGCAGGCCTGCGCCGGCGGCATCGCGGTGCTGTAGATCAGATGGCGAGCGAACTGCAGCAGATACTCGGCGGTCGCCTCATCGCACAGCACTGCCGCGCCGCTGACGCCGAACGCCTTGCCGAAGGTCGCCACCAGCAGTTCAGGACGCACGCCCTGCTGCCAGCAGCTGCCGCGGCCTTGCTCGCCGCGCACGCCGACGCCGTGGGCATCGTCCACCATCAGCCAGGCGCCCGCCGCGCGGGTTAGGCGATGCAGCTCCGCCAACGGTGCGCCGTCGCCGTCCATGCTGAACACCCCTTCGGTCACCGCCAGCCGCTGCCCGTCGCAGGGTTTGGCCAGCAGATCCGCCAGCGCCTGCGGCTGATTGTGCTGGAAGCGGCGCAGCTCGGCCGGCGACTGAGCCGCCGCCTCCAGCAGCGAGGCATGGCTGAGGCGATCGGCCAAAATGCGATCGCCCTTCTGCATCAACGCCGCCAGCACCGCCTGGTTGGCGGCGTAACCGGAGATGAACAGCAGCGCGCGCGGATAGCCGAGCCACGTCGCCAGTTGCTCTTCCAGCGCCTGATGCGCCGCGCTAAAGCCGGTGACGTGGCCCGAACCGCCGCTGCCGACGCCGTAACGCTGCGCGCCCTGCTGCCAGGCGGCGATCACCCGCGCATCCTGGCTCAGCCCCAGGTAGTCGTTACCGGAGAAGTTCAGGTAGAGACGATCGCCAAGCCGGATCTGGCGGCCGTTGCCGCCCTCGGTGGCCTGTCGGCGACGGTAGGCGGCGTTGAGGCGCCGTTCCGCCAGCGCCTGCTCGATGCGTTGTGGCCAGCTCATCACGGCGCCGCGTTGTAAAACTCGGCGGTATCGGCGTTCAGCAGTTGCTTGGCCAGCACCTGCTGTTGCTGGTTGTCGCCGTGTTCGGTGGCGGTCTGCTGCGGGTTCAATCCCAGCTTGCGGAACAGCTGCAGATCCTTATCTTCTTCCGGATTCGGCGTGGTCAGCAGCTTGCAGCCGTAGAAGATGGAGTTGGCGCCGGCCATGAAGCACATCGCCTGCGTCTGTTCGTTCATCTGTTCACGGCCGGCAGAGAGACGGACATAAGAGGCCGGCATCATGATGCGCGCCACCGCGATAGTACGGATGAAATCGAACGGATCGACGTCATCGTTATCCGCCAGCGGCGTGCCTTTCACCTTCACCAACATGTTGATCGGCACGCTCTCCGGCGGTTTCGGCAGGTTGGCTAGCTGCACCAGCAGCCCGGCGCGGTCGCGCACCGTTTCACCCAGCCCGACGATGCCGCCGGAGCACACTTTGATGCCGGCGTCGCGCACTTTGTCGAGCGTATCCAGGCGTTCCTGGTAGCTGCGGGTGGTGATGATGCTGCCGTAGAACTCCGGCGAGGTGTCGAGGTTATGGTTGTAATAATCCAGCCCGGCCTCCGCCAACCGCTCGGCCTGAGTACCGTCAAGCGTGCCCAGCGTCATGCAGGTTTCCATGCCCATCGCTTTCACGCCCTGCACCATCTGCTGCAGATAAGGCATATCGCGCTCGTGCGGGTTCTTCCACGCCGCGCCCATGCAAAAACGGGTCGAGCCGTTCGCTTTAGCTTTGCGCGCCGATTCCAGCACCTGCTCGACCTGCATCAGCCGCTCCGACTCCAGGCCGGTCTTGTAGCGCGAGCTTTGCGGGCAGTATTTGCAGTCTTCCGGGCAAGCGCCGGTCTTGATCGAGAGCAGCGTGCTGACCTGCACCTGACGCGGGTCGAAGTGCTGACGGTGTACGGTTTGCGCTTCGAACAGCAGTTCCAGCAGCGGTTTATCAAACAGGGCCTGGGCTTGCCCTACTGTCCAGTGAATGCGGTCGGCCATCATGGCGTCTCCAAAACGAAAAAGTGTCGCCAGTTTAAATATTGTGGATATACTGTCAACCAATCTTAATTCAATTTGGTTTACAAGTATGTCTGTCACCGCTTCCGACCTGGCGTTTGACCAACGTCATATCTGGCACCCCTACACCTCCATGAGCCGCCCGTTACCCTGTTACCCGATCGAGTCGGCCAGCGGCGTCGAGCTGCAGCTGGCGGATGGCCGGCGCCTGGTGGACGGCATGTCCTCCTGGTGGGCGGCGATCCACGGTTACAACCATCCGAGTCTGAATCAGGCCGCCAGCCAGCAGTTGGAGAAGATGTCGCACGTGATGTTCGGCGGCATCACCCATCCGGCCGCCATCTCGCTGTGCCGTCGGCTGGTGGAGATGACGCCGGAAGCGCTGCAGTGCGTGTTCCTGGCAGATTCCGGTTCGGTGGCGGTGGAAGTGTCGCTGAAGATGGCGCTGCAGTACTGGCAGGCGCGCGGCGAGCGCCGGCAGCGCATCCTGACGCTGCGCCATGGCTATCACGGCGATACCTTCGGCGCGATGTCGGTCTGCGATCCGGACAACTCGATGCACAGCCTCTATCAGGGCTATCTGGCGCCGCATCTGTTCGCCACCGCGCCGCAATGCCGCTTCGACGAGAAATGGCGCGAAGAAGACATTGCGCCGTTCGCCGCGCTGCTGGAGCAGCACGCCGGTGAAGTGGCGGCGGTGATCCTGGAACCGGTGGTGCAAGGCGCCGGCGGCATGCGCATCTACCACCCAACCTACCTCAAGCGGGTGCGCGAGCTGTGCGATCGTCATCAGGTGCTGCTGATCGCCGACGAGATCGCCACCGGCTTCGGCCGCACCGGCAAGCTGTTCGCCTGCGAACACGCGCAGGTGGTGCCGGACATTCTCTGTCTGGGCAAGGCGCTGACCGGCGGTTACATGACCCTGTCCGCCACCCTGACCACCCGCCACGTGGCGGAGACCATCAGCAACGGCGCGGCCGGCTGCTTTATGCACGGGCCGACCTTTATGGGCAACCCGCTGGCCTGCGCGGTAGCGGACGCCAGCCTGGCGCTGCTGGCGGAAAATCGCTGGCAGGCGCAGGTGAGCGCCATCGAAGCCCAGCTGAAGCAAGAACTGCTGCCGTTGGCGGCGCTGCCGAAGGTGGCGGACGTGCGGGTGCTGGGGGCTATTGGGGTGGTGGAGATGCGCGAACCGGTGGATGTCGCCGAGCTGCAGCGCGGGTTCGTCGAGCGCGGGGTGTGGATCCGGCCATTCGGCAAACTGATTTACCTGATGCCGCCTTACATCATCGAAGCGGAACAGCTCAGCCGCCTGACCGCCGCCGTGGCCGCCGCCGCGCGTTAATGCCTTACCAATGCTGGTCCAGATAGCGGGCCAGCAATCCCAGACACAGCAGCCAGAGTAAAATGATCATCGCCGCCGCCATGCGGCCGGTGGGGTTGTCGACGCGCTGTTGCGCCTTCTCGCGCAGCTCGGCCATCAGCGGCTCGGGGATCAGGCGCACCGCCAGCATGATGCCCAACGGCACGATAATCACATCGTCCAGATAGCCCAATACCGGAATGAAGTCCGGGATCAAATCGATTGGCGAGATCGCATAGCCGGCCACCAGCAGCGCGATCAGCTTGGCGTACCACGGGGTGCGCTTATCACGGGCGGCCAGCCACAGCGCGTAGATATCGCGCTTGATGCCTTTGGCCCAACGGCGCAGCCAGCCGAACCACGGCGTGCGTTTTTTCAGTGAAATCATGATTACTTCATATAAGAACGTAAAACGGTCATCAATTGCTCGATGTCCTGCTCGCGCTGCTGCGGCGTAGCGTCTGCGGCAGCCAGATGTTCGCGCACATGCCCTTCCAGCACCTGCGCCATTAAACCGTTGACCGCGCCGCGCACCGCCGCGATCTGCTGCAGCACAGCAGAACATTCGCCGCCGCTCTCCAGCGCGCGCTCCAGCGCTTCGGCCTGCCCTTTAATGCGGCGCACCCGCGCCAACAACTTCTTTTGATCTCTGAGGGTATGGCTCATTATTTCCGCCTGATTGTTATTTACTATACTGGGGTATAGTATATTTCAGCACACTACCTTTTGCTGAGGAACTTCACCATGACGTCTCACGCGCCCGCTTTGCACCGCGAGCACAGCCACGTTTTTGACGATGGTAACCCATTGGCCGAAAGAAACACCAGATGGGCGGTGATACTCACCGCCAGTATGATGGTCATCGAGATAGCCGGGGGCTGGCTGTTTAACTCGATGGCATTGTTGGCCGACGGCTGGCACATGAGCTCGCATGCGCTGGCTCTGGGCTTGTCGCTGCTGGCTTACGGCGCCGCACGCCGGTTGGCCAAGGATCGCCGCTTCAGCCTCGGCACCTGGAAGATAGAAGTGCTGGCCGGTTACACCAGCGCGGTGTTGTTGGTGCTGGTGGCAGCGCTGATGCTGTTTCAGTCAGCGCAGCGGCTACTGAATCCCAGCCCGATTCATTACAACGAAGCCATCGCCATCGGTACGATCGGGCTGGCCGTCAATCTGCTTTGCGCCTGGCTGTTGCGCGGCGGCGGCCACCATCACCACCACGAGGATCACCACGATGACCATCATCATGACCTCAACCTGCGCTCCGCCTATATCCACGTCATCGCCGACGCCGCCACCTCGGTGTTGGCCCTCGTCGCGCTGTTCGGCGGCAAGCTTTGGGGCGCCGCCTGGCTCGATCCGTTGATGGGCATCGTCGGCGCGATGATGGTGGCCGCCTGGGCCTATAGCCTGATGCGCGATAGCGGGAAGATTTTGCTGGATGCCGAAATGGACGCCCCCGTGGCGCAAGAGATACGTCAGACCCTGGCCACCTCCGGCCACCCACTCACGCTGACCGATTTGCATTTAGGCCGCATCGGTAAAGGAAAATATCATTGCGTCCTCGCCCTGAGCAGCGCCGATCGCGCCCTCACCGCCGACCGGGTGCGCCAACTGTTGGCCGTTCATCCCGAACTGGTGCATGTTACCGTCGAGATCAACCGCCCGCCGCTGGCGCAAGGGGTTGTATTGTTCCACCAAAAAGATCTAGCTTAAGGGCTCTGCTTTTATCGCAACTGGGAGTCATTATGGCTTTTCGTTTGTACAGCAACGATCTGCAGGACGGCGGCACAATGCCGCAGACGCAGGTCTTCAACGGCATGGGCTACCACGGCGATAACCTGTCGCCCCACCTGGCCTGGGACGGCGTGCCCGAGGGCACCAAGAGCTTCGTCGTCACCCTGTACGATCCCGATGCCCCTACCGGCTCCGGATGGTGGCACTGGGTGGTGGCCAATATTCCGGCCGACGTGCGTGAGCTGCCGCAGGGCGCAGGCTCCGGCAAAGCGCCGCTGCCGAGCGCCGCGCTGCAAACCCGCACCGACTTCGGCTCGGCCGGTTACGGCGGCGCCGCGCCGCCGAATGGCGAAAGCCACCGCTATCAGTTCACCGTGCATGCGTTGGACGTGGAGCGCATTGACGTGGATGAGGGTTCCAGCGGCGCGCTGGTGGGCTTCAACGTCCATTTCCACAGTCTCGGCAGCGCCACGCTGACGGTGATGTTCAACTGATCCCCCGCCAATAAAAAAGCGCGGTCAACCGCACCGCGCTTTCCACTCGAGTCTGGCTGACGAATTACTTCGCCAGCACGCTCACCCACATCGGGCCCTTGCCCACCGGATAACGCGCCAGCATGGTCAGCTCGCCGCTGCTCTGGTCAATTTCATGCACCGCGATGTGATCGGACTTCTGGCCGGACGAAATTACGAAGCGGCCGCTGTGATCGATATTGAAACCGCGCGGCTGCGTTTCGGTCGGATAATAGCCGGCCACGCTCAGCGTGCCGCCGTCTTCGGAAACGCTGAAGAGGGTCAGAATGCTGGCGGTGCGATCGCTGGTGTACAGGAAGCGGCCGTTCGGCGTGATATGAATGTCCGCCGCCCAGCGGGTGCCGTCGAAACCGCTCGGCATGATGTCCAGCGTCTGCGTCACACTGTATTTGCCGCCGTTTTCCGAAATCGCCAGCACGTCTACCGTGCCGTTCAGCTCATTGACGCAGTAGGCGAACTTGTCGTTGTGGTGGAACGCCATATGGCGCGGGCCGGCGCCGGCGGCGATATCCACCGCGTCCTGCGCGTGCGGCGTCAGCTGGCCCGCTAGGCTCAGGTTAAACAGACGGATGCGGTCTTCTTTCAGGCACGGCACCAGCACCAGCTGGTTGGTCGGATCGATGTTCGCCGAGTGCGGCGCGTTCAGGCCGTCGATCTGTTGGATCGGCGCCGTGACCACGCCGTCGTGGCCGATCGGGCTGATGCTGGCGCAGTTGCCGCTGTAGGAAGCGGAGAACAGGTAACGCCCCTGCAAATCGGTCGAGATATGGGTCGGGCTGCCCGGCAGCGGCGCCATGCCAGCCTGCTGCAACGTGCCATCCGCCTCGATGCGATAGCTGACGATACCGAACGCCGGACGCACGCCGACGTACAGGTGAGTCTTGTCCGGATGAAGGGTCATCGGCTGCACCTGGCCCGGCACGTCAACGGTTTGCAGCAGCGCCAGCGCGCCGGCGTCGTCCAACTGCCAGACGTGGATCTGCTGGCTCTCCGGGCTGGCGACATAAACGATTTGCTTCATGTGTTCTCCTTGCAAAGGGTAAAAGAGGAACCGGTTTCAGGCCGTTCGCTTGCCCCTAGCTTACCGCACATCCGTCGCATGGCACTACCGCATTACGCTTAAATCCCCAAGCCACATACTTTCCCCCCCAGACAACATCTACGTTCAAAATGCCAAAAGTCATCATCCTAGCGTCTGCTGCGATTTTCTTATCGGAAACGAGCAGTCATAGAGAATGGAAGACAGACTCACGAATTATTGATAAATTAAAAGGCCTGCTCAAAATTTAAAATAGAATTTGCCGCCGCACGGTTAGTCACCTTTACATTAGCAATATACATAACCACCTGGCGTCATTAAAAAAACATAATTAATCTAAATAACAAAAGCGATTATCATAATTAATACACATAGATAAAATTAAGAAAATAACAAACATTAATTAATCGATATATAGCATATTGCCGTCCACAGTCGGTACAGACACGCCTATGTCTCACTGGACATAACAGCCATGTCGGGTTTGGCATACCACCTACACCCATGGCATGTTCCTTTAATAATTCTCTTAATGAATGAATTTGGCCGCATACATAAATACACATGAAAAATAATTAAGAAGGATTAATAAAAAAACACGTCAATCGCGATTGCAATAACACCATGGGAAAGCGTGCCCGCACGCCTTTACTTTATGGGTGCCTATTAAAAAACCCAAAAATACATTTAATGAGTAATAGATATGTTTTCTTTTTCACAGAGTTTCAGACATGACATCAACGGGCTTAGAGCCTGGGCAGTAATCGCCGTCGTACTTTTTCATTTCGGCATCCCGGGTTTTGCCGGCGGTTTTGTTGGCGTGGATATTTTCTTCGTCATATCCGGTTTTCTGATGACACGCATCATCGTGACCGGCCTGGAGGAAGGCCGCTTTTCACTTTGGCAATTTTACCTTGCCAGGGCCAGACGCATCATTCCCGCCCTACTTGCGCTCTGTTCGACCTTACTGTGCCTGGGATGGTTCTGGTTACCAACGCTGGATTACCGTCAACTGGCAAAACATGCCTTTACCGCCATACTCTTCCTGTCTAACGTGAAGTTTTGGAAAGAAGCCGGCTATTTTGACAGCGTATCCCATGAAAAATGGCTGCTGCATACTTGGTCGTTATCCGTAGAATGGCAGTTCTATATTATCCTGCCGCTGGCCCTTATGTTGATATGGCGATTGGGGGGCAAAAACGGCTTCATGCGCTTCATCATTTTAGCCGGCGCGGTCTCCTTTGGCTTATCAATCATCATGTCTTCCCTCGCGCCCTCCGCCGGGTTTTTTCTTATCCCAACCCGAGCCTGGGAAATGCTTGCCGGAGGAATCGTCTGGCGGTTAACGCAAAACCGAACGCTCAGCGGAAAAAGACGTATTTATACGGAATGGCTTGGGATGCTATGCATCGCGATAGCCATCGTGGGATGTGATGCCAGTAAACCCTGGCCCGGTTATAACGCCCTGTTGCCGGTTATCGGCGCCATGTTGGTGCTTGCCGCCGGCCGCCAGGATTCCCCCTTGACCTCAAACCCCGTCGCTGCACGTCTGGGTGTTTCATCCTACTCTATTTACCTTTGGCATTGGCCGATTGCGGTGCTGCTTGTCTACACCAATGCTCAATCCGAGATGAAATGGGTAGTTGCGGGATTACTGGCCAGCGTGTTGCTTGGCGAGTTGTCGCTTCGTCTTATAGAAAACCCTGCCCGCAAGTGGCTTTCAAGGCAAACAACGCGTCAATCAGTGTGTACAATCGGAATCGCTACCATGCTGGTTGCTGCGCTGTGTGTCACACTGTTTACCGTTAATTTCTCCGGCAGGTTACCGCAGCAAATCGATCTGATCGCCAACGAAGGTACCAACATGCTCGCCAACAGAGATGAATGCTTCGCCAAGTCCGGCATCAGCTCGCCATCCTGTATCTATGGAGGCGAAAATATTCGGGTTATCATCGTTGGCGATAGCCACGGCGATGCGATGATCTCTGCAGTCGAGTCCGCCCTGCCAAATCAAACTGATGGGCTTCTCAATCTCACTTATGCAGGCTGCCCAACGCTCTTCGGTGCCAACGTTGTTCCCGGCGCGCTTGACGATAATATTCAGTGCAGCGCATTCAATCAGTGGATAAAAGAAAAACTATCCACGCTGGACAACAATATCCCCGCAGTCGTGATTAACCGAACCAGTGCTTACGCCTTCGGCCAGCAAATTGCGGGCGCGAAGCTGAACCAACCCTCGGTGTATTTTTCGAAGGTATATCGTACCCCTGAGCCGGGATTTTTGTCCGAGTTCAAAACTTCACTCGTCGACACTCTGTGTGAAATGGCTACAGAACGGCAAATTTATGTTGTGCGTCCGGTGCCGGAAATGCTCGTCAATGTGCCAAAAACACTGTCGCGCCTGCTGAGTTTTGGCGGTTCAGAGCCCGACATATCCATCTCCGAAACAGATTACCGACAACGTCATGCTTTTGTCTGGCAAGCTCAAGATGAAGCGGCGAAAAAATGTGGCGTAAAAATTTTGGATCCGCTTCCTTACCTCTGCCGAGACGGCAAGTGCGCGGGAACTCACAATGGGCGGCCCATCTATTTTGACGATAACCATCTTAGCGAATATGGCAACAAACTTCTGGTACCGATGTTCAAAACTCTGTTCTCATCAGCGTCCAAATAAGTCATCGGTCGGCGATAGCAGGCAGGCCGAATTGTTTGCATCAGAGCGAAGAGGTACCATCAGATTAATTTTATGGCTAACGATAACGAGAACCCTATGAGCTACCGCGTCATCGCCCTCGATCTTGACGGCACCCTGTTGGACAACCAAAAACGCATCTTACCGCAGTCGCTGGAAGCGCTGGCGCAGGCGCGCGCCGCCGGCGTCCAGGTGGTGGTGGTCACCGGCCGCCACCACGTCGCCATCCATCCGTTTTACCAGGCGCTGCAGATAGATACCCCGGCCATCTGCTGTAACGGCACCTACCTGTATGATTTTCAGCAGAAAAAGGTGCTGGCCGCCGATCCCTTGGCGAAGGAGCAGGCCAAACAGGTGCTGCAGATGCTCAAACAGACCGACATTCACGGGCTGATGTACGTTGACGACGCCATGCTGTATCAGGAACCGAGCGGCCATGTGATTCGCTCGCTGGCCTGGGCCGAAACCCTGCCGGCGGCGCAGCGCCCGACGCTGCTGCAGGTCGGCAGCCTGACGCAGGCGGCCGACGACGCGCAGGCGATCTGGAAATTCGCCACCTCGCATGCCGATATCCCCGCGCTGCGCGAGTTTGCCGACACGGTGGAGAAAGAGCTGGGGCTGGCGTGCGAATGGTCCTGGCACGATCAGGTGGATATCGCCAAAGGCGGCAACAGCAAAGGCAAACGCCTGCGTCAATGGGTAGAGTCGCAGGGGCTGAGCATGGATCAGGTGGTGGCGTTCGGCGACAACTACAACGACATCAGCATGCTGGAAGCGGTCGGGTTGGGCGTGGCGATGGGCAATGCCGATGACGCCATCAAGGAACGCGCCGATCTGGTGATCGCCGATAACCTGCAGCCGGGCATCGCCGAGGTGATCCGCACCCGCGTGCTGTAATCTTTTCGCCCTCCCGCCGGGAGGGCCTGTCTTAGCGGCTCTCGCGGCTGATAGACACGCTCTTCACCTGCGCATACAGCCACTGCCCGGGGCGGATCGCCAGTTCATCGCGCGCCCAGGGCGTGATGCGCGCCCACAGCACGTGTTCCCCGACCGCCAGCTTCACTTCCACCTGCCCGTCCACGTCCAGACACTCGCTCACCTTGGCCGGCAAGACGTTGCGAATACTGCTGTTGACCGGCGGCTGCAGCACCAGCGAGACGTCGGCGGCGTTGATGCGAATGCGCAGCTGGGTGCCCAGTTCGGCGTCGAGGCCGCTGACCCACAGCCTTTGATCGCCAAGCGCCAGCGCGGTCATGGCATAACGTTGATGATGCTCAATCACGCTGACGCGCAGCACGCTGCTCTGATCTTCACGCTGCAGCCACGGCCGCAGCGCGCTGCTGGCCCAGACGTCTTCCAGCCCGCCGAACGCACGCACTTCGCCGCGATCCAGCACCATCACCTGCTCGGCCAGGCGCAGGATCTCGTCCAGGCTATGGCTGACATAGAGGATGGGAATGTTCACGTCCTGCGCCAACCGCTCCAGATACGGCAGCAGCTCGCGTTTGCGCGGCAGATCGAGCGAGGCCAGCGGTTCATCCATCAGCAGCAGTTCCGGAGCGGTCAGCAGCGCGCGGCCGATCGCCACCCGCTGTTTTTCACCGCCGGAGAGCGTCAGGGGCAGCCGATTAAGCAGCGGCCCGATGCCCAGCAGCTCGACGATGGTGTTGAACTGCGCGCGCATGCCGGCCGCCATGCCGTACTGCAGGTTGCCGCGCACCCGATAGTGCGGGAACAGGCGCGCATCCTGAAACACATAGCCGATACGGCGCTTTTCCGGCGGCAGGCAGAGGCCGGTGGCGGTATCCGCCAGCGTGCGGCCATTGAGCGCGATACGCCCCTGCTGCAGGCGGGTCAGGCCGCCGATGGCGTTGATCAATGAAGTTTTGCCCGCGCCGGACAGGCCGAAAATCGCGGTGATGCCCTGCGCCGGCAAATCGGCGCGGACGTTGAGATTGAGGTCGCCCAGCTGCTGCGAGAAATCCAGCTCCAGCATTTACACCCCCATCCGTTTGCGGCCCCAGCGGGCCAGCCATTCGGACACCATCAGCGAAGCCAGCGACAGCACGATGGCGATCACGCACAGACGCGCGGCAGCGGCCTCCGCCCCCGGCGTTTCAATCAGCGTATACATCGCCAGCGGAATGGTGCGGGTTTCACCGGGAATGTTGGAGACGAAGGTGATGGTGGCGCCAAACTCCCCCAGCGAACGGGCGAAGGCCAGCACCACACCGACAATGACGCCGGGCAGCGACAGCGGCAGCGTGATGGTGAAAAACACCCGCCACGGATTGGCGCCCAGCGTGCGCGCCGCCTGCTCCAGCCGGGTATCCACCGCCTCCAGCGCCAGCCGGATGGCGCGCACCATCAGCGGAAACGCCACCACCGCCGATGCCAGCGCGGCGCCGCGCCAGCTGAAACTGAAGCTGAAACCGAACCAGTCGTACAGCCACTCGCCGATAACGCCGCGCCGCCCCATGGCGATCAACAGCAAATAGCCGACCACCACCGGCGGCAGCACCAGCGGCAGGTGAATGACGCCGTCCAGCAGCGCCTTGCCGGGGAAGCGGCAACGCACCAGCACCCAGGCCATCAGAATGCCGAACGGCAGGCTGCAGACCACCGCCAAACCGGAGACTTTCAGGCTCAGCTCAACCGCCTGCCACTCGTACTCACTCAGAATCATTTACGCGGGGTGAATCCATAATGTTCGAAAATAGCGGCCGCTTCCGGGCTCTTCAGATAGGTATAGAAAGCGCTGACCGTCGGATTTTGACGATCTTTCACCATCGCCATCGGATATTCAACCGGTTTGTGGCTGTCTTCCGGGAACACGCCCACCACTTTCACCTTGTCGCTGGCGACCGCGTCGGAGCCGTAGACGATGCCGAGCGGCGCTTCACCGCGCTCCACCAGCGCCATGGCGCTGCGCACGTTGTTGGCGCGCGCCAGTTTCGGCTCCAATGCGCTCCAGGCGCCCAGGTGTTCCAGCGCTTCCTTAGCGTAGATGCCGGCCGGCACATGATCCGGATCGCCCACCGCCAGGCGGCCGCCGTTGAGCAGCTTGGCCCAGTCGGTCTGCTTGTCGATGGCGATCTTGTCTTGCTTATCGCTCTTGGCGGCGATCAGCACCAGTTCGTTGCCCAGCAGCGTGTAACGGGTGTCTTTCACCATCTGCTGCTTGTCGATGGCGTAATCCATCCACTGCTGATCGGCGGAGATAAACAGATCGGCCGGAGCGCCCTGCTCAATTTGGCGCGCCAGCGTCGAGGACGACGCAAAGGAGGAAACCACCTGCACGTCCTTGCCTTTTTGATATTGGGTGGCGATGTCCTGCAGCGCGTTGGTCAGCGACGCGGCAGCGAACACGGTGATCTTTTCCGCCGCCGAAGCCTGAGCCACCAGGCCCGATGCCAGAACGATCCCGCCAACCCATTTGGTCCATTGCTGTTTCATTGTTTTTCTCCGCAAGTTAACGTGCATTATCACTCTTCGTTATATAAAAAATAATATAACGTTGCGCGAAAGCTTGTCATGCGGTTTATCGGCAAAGCGTGAGATAACTTGAGGAATGCCCGCCGGGGAATGCCGGCGGGTATCGGGATGGGGGACGGTCAGTGCTGGGTGCGGTTTTCTTTCGAACGGCCCACTTTGGAGAAGACGTTGAACACTTCGCCAAAACCGTAGATCAGGCCGAGAATGAGCGCCATCACCACCGGCACCATCACCACGGCGAACAACAGACTTTTCAATAATTCCAACATGATAGCCTCGCTTAACTGCCCATTGAGCGGCAAATACCTTTCACCGCATATCCGGTTATTCTAACCCAAAAAAATCGATAAAACGGAGTTATTTTAGCCAGCGAGGCGAAATTGTGATCGGCCAAACGTGCCCTTTCAGCCGCCCTCATCCCGACGCGGGGTAATAGATCAACGGCGGCGCATAGGCGGCGGGCGCCGCCAGCCTGGCCTCCACACCGTATACCGCGCGAATGTTCTCCGGCGTCAGCGCCTGCCGCGGCGCGCCCGCCGCACAGATCCCGCCCCGCTGCAGCAGCGCGATCCGATCGCAATAACAGGCCGCCAGATTAAGATCGTGCAGCGTCACCACCACGCTGAGTTTCAGCCGCCGCAGCAAGGCCATAAACTGCTGTTGATGGGCGATATCCAGATGATTGGCGGGCTCGTCCAGCAGCAGCCACGGCGTTTGCTGCGCCAGCGCGCGCGCCAGATGCACCCGCTGCCGTTCGCCGCCGGACAGCCGCTGCCAATCGCGATCGGCCAGGTGGCTGATGCCCACTTGCTCCATCGCCTGCCCGGCGAGGCGGCGATCCTCGGCGCCGAAACCGCGCCAGCGGCCGGTATGGGCCAGGCGCCCCAGCAGCACCGCCTCCTTCACCGGCAGCGCGAAGGCGCCGGGGGCGGATTGCTCGAGAAAGGCGATGCGCCTGGCGCGCTCCCGCCCGGAAAACGCGGTAATTTCGCGCCCTTCCAGCCAAACGCGGCCCCCGGCGGCGGGCTGCAGCCCGGCCAGCAGCTTGAGCAGCGTGGATTTACCGCTGCCGTTGACGCCGAGCACGCCGGTGACCTCACCGGGCAAGGCGCAGAAACTGAGATTTTCCAGCACCGTGCGTGCGCCCGCTCGCCAGCTCACCGCCTCGGCGCACAGGCCGGATCGCGCTTTTTCAATCGTCATGCATTGACCTTCCGATACAGCAACAGCAGGAATACCGGCACCCCCAGCAGTGCGGTCAGCACCCCGACCGGCAGCTCGCGCGGGGCAAACAGCGTTCTGGCCAGCGTGTCCGCCGCCACGGCGAACAGGGCGCCGCACAGCGCGCTGGCCGGCAACAGCAGCCGATGCCGCGAACCGACCAGCCGCCGGGCGACGTGCGGCACCGTCAGCCCGATAAACCCCACCGCGCCGCTGAACGCGACGATCGCCGCCGTCAGCGCGGTGGTCGCCACATACAGCAGCAGCTTCAGCGGGGCCACCGCCACCCCCAGCGAAGCGGCGGTCACGCCGCCAAACGCCAGCGCGTCCAGTTCGCCCGCCCGCAGCCAGCAAAGCAGCAGCACCGCCGCCAGCGCCAGCCCGCACAGCCCGACCTGCGGCCAGCGCGCGTCGCTGAACGATCCCAGCAGCCAGAACATCACGCCGCGCGTGGCGTTGGCGTCCGCCTGCCAGAGGGTGATCAGTGAAGTCAGCGCGGAGAGCAGCTGCGTCACCGCCACCCCGGCCAGAATAAACAGCGTGGACTCCCCCTGCAGCGAACGCCCGGCCAGCAGCATCACCAACGCAAACGCTCCCAGCGCGCCGATAAACGCCCCGCCGGACACCGACAGCAGGCCGCCTCCCAGCCCCAACACCAACACCGTCACCGCCCCCACGCCGGCGCCGGAGGAGATCCCCAGCACCCAGGGATCGGCCAGCGGGTTGCGGGTCAGCGACTGCAGCACGGTGCCCGCCAACGCCAGTCCGGCGCCGGCCAGCGCCGCCAACAGCGCGCGCGGCATCCGCAGCGACCAGATGATGCGCTGATACACCTCGGCATCGGACGCTGCGCCGCCGCTGACGCCGAGTACAATGCGCCACGCGATCGGCGCGGGCCCCGACAAGGTGGCGCCCAGCAGGGCCAGCGGCAGCGCCGCCGCCAGCAGCAACAACCAGCCGGCCTCACGGCCGGGCAGTAACCGCCGGCTCATGCTATTTCCAGCCTGCAATCACATAGTCGTCCAACAGCTGCCATACCGTCCCCACCTCGCTGAAACCGGCCTGTCTGAGGGCCGCGAGCTGGAAATCCACCGGCGTCGGCGGCGGTACCGGCCGGCCGGCGAACAGCGCTTCGCGCTCGGCCTGATAAGCGGCCAAGGCCGGCGATTGCAGCGCGCCGGCGAACCAACGATCCCAATCCTCAACGCCGCAGTCCCAGGCACGCTGTTGGGTCTGCTCGTCGTGCCGCTCCGCCAACGCTTTCAACCTCGGCTGACGGTGATCACAGCGCTGATGATCGGCATTGAGGAATACGCCGCCGGCGGCCAGCAGCCCGGCGACGTTACGGTACAATGCCAGCTGCTGCTCCGGCATCAGCCAGTGCAGCGCCGTGCTGGACACCGCCGCCTGCGGCGTAGGGCCGGACAGCACGGAAAAACAGGCCGGATCCGCCAGATCGGCCTGCAGGATACGGATCCGATCGCCATACTCCGCCAGCGCGCCGCGCGCCACCGCCAGCAGCAGCGGATCGAGATCGATGGCGGTCACCCTGGCCTGCGGAAAGCGCTGCAAAATACGCAGGCTCAGCGATCCCGGGCCACAGGCCAGATCCAGCACGTGAAAATCCTGGCCGACGGCCAGCGCCAGCACGTCCAGCTGGGCGTTAAAACGCGCTTCGCGTTCGGCGATGTAGGCCGCCTGCTGGCGATCCCAGGAGTCCAGCAGCGAAGAGAATGAAACGGCAGTCATATCAAGGTTCCTTGTTGGAAAGCGTCGGAGCCTGCGGCGACAAGGCCGCCAGGCCCCGAATCAAACGGCCCAGCGCCGCCACGGTGCGGGCGGAAGGGTCCATGTCGTAACCGGGGAGGATCACGTAGCGCCGCTGACGCACGGCGCGCAGCGTCGCGGTCAGCGGGTGATGCTCCAGAAAGGCGATCTTGTCGGCCGCGCTGTCCCCGAAGCCGCCGCGCGGCAGATCGCCAAGCACGATCGCATCCGGATCGCGCGCGGCAATAATCTCCCAGGACACCGTCGGCCACAGCTCGGGCAGATCGCCGAACAGGTTCTCGCTGCCGACGCTGCGGCTCAGCAAGCCTGGCGCGCCGCAGCAGCCCGCCACGTAGGGCGTCTGCGCGCCGGCATACCACCACAGCAGACGCCGATGCGGCAATGGCGCGCGCTGCGGCTCAAGCGCCCTCAACTGCCCGCGCAGCCGTTCGATCAGCGCTTCACCGGCGCGGCTGACGTTGAAGATACGCGCCAGCTCCCGCAGCTCGGTGAAAATGTCTTCGAACGTCAGCGCGGCGGCGATCGCGCTTTGCTGGCCGCTGCAGGCGCCGGGAGAGAGATAAGTGCCGATGCCCCATTCCGCCAGCCGCGCCCGATCGGGCGTTTCCGGGCTGTGCAGCCAGTAATAGCTGGCCGAATAGACAAAATCCGGCCGCATCAGCAGCAACGCTTCCGCCGTGGGCGGCGCCGGGCTGGCTGGCACCCGCAGCGCCTCGGCCGGCGCCGTCGGCGCGGGATCGCGCGCGCGGTCATACCCGACCACGCCGATCGCACGGCCGGCCAGCCCCAGCGCCAGCAGGTTTTCCAGCGCCGGGTTGGCGTAAACCAGCACCCGCTGCGGCGGCTGCGGGTAATCGCGCGTTACCCCGCAATTGTGCAGGCTGACGGCATCGGCACGCAGCGGCGCGCCCCAGCCCAATCCCAGGGCGCACAACAACAGGTAAAGCGAACGTTTCACGCCGTCAGAACCTGACCGACACGAAGGTTTCATAGCTGCGCGGCGGCGCGATCAGCGCCTGATCCGGGTAGGTGCGCTGATAGGCGTACAGCTGGTTGGTGGCGTTGCGAATGCGGAAACCGACATCGACGATCGGCGTCAGCTGATAATCCGCCGCCAGATCAAGCGTGGTGTACGCGCGCATCTTGCGCCGGTTGGCATCGTCGTTGTAACTGCTGCCGACGTAGCGCAGCGAAGAAGCCAGCCCCAAACGTTCCGTCGCCTGATAATGCACGCTGAGGTTGGCGGTCCAGTCCGGGATATAGGCCGGGCGATTGCCGTTGTAGCTGCGCAACGGGCTACCGCCGCGATAGTCGTCGTAGCGGGCGTGCGTGTAGGCGGCGTTGCCGGCCAGCTCCCAGCGATCGTCGGGACGCAGCACCACGCCAAGTTCGATGCCACGTGACGTCTGCCTGCCTACCGCGTTCAACGCATCCGGCCGCTGCGCGTCGGGCACAAACAGGTTGTCCTTGCGCAGTTCGTACAGCGCCAGCGTCGCCTCGCCCTTGTTACCCCAAAACTGCCCTTTGGCACCGGCCTCCCACTGGCGCGCTCGCGTCAGCGGCAGATCGGTCTGCGTCGGGCTGAGGAAGAACAGATCGTTGCCCGGCTCCTGGCCGGTGGTGTAGTTGGCGTAGAGCGTGAGGTTATCGGTCAATGCATAGCTGGGGCCCAGGCTCCAGGTGCTGAAAACGTAGGTGCGCGCGCGGCTCTCTTCCTGCGGCCCCTGGAAGCGCCAGTCCATGTCCATATGGTTGTAGCGCAACTGGCCCAGCAACGCTAAACGCTCGGTCAGGCTGAAGCGATCTTCAAGAAAGGCGGCGTACTGATTCTGGGTGACGTGGCGCACCGGCGCGCGTTGGCGATCGGTGCCCTGCGCGAACGGCTCTCTGGGCGGCGCGCCGAGCGGCACGTCTTCGGAACCGGGGAAACCGTTGGAGTAGTACTGAAAATGCCGCTTGCTCAGATCGAAGCCGACCAGCAACCGGTTATCGAAACCGGCAATGGCGCGGTCGAACACCAGCGAACTGCGGTTGCCGATCAGATCGTCGTCGTGTGCCAGGGCGCCGAAAGAGTCGCGGTTGACGTCGCCGGGCCGGGCCGCCGCCGCGACGCGGAAACGCTCGACGTTGCGCCATTCGCGAAAGCCGCTGTAGTAATAGAATTGGTTATGCCACTCCACTTCAGGCGTCATAAACCAGTCCAGACTGGCCTGAAATGCGGTGGCGTTGCTCTGGATGCGGCTGTCGGTCAGGTTGTTGTAATTGATGTCGCGCAGCTCACCGGCAATGCGCCCATCCAGCAGCGGCGTGCCGTAGTAAGGGTTATTGGTGCGGTTGAGCATGCGGTCCAGGCTCAGCGTCAACAGCGCATCGTCGGTCAGCTTAAACAGCAGCGAGCCGGAAACCCGCTTCTGCCGATCGCGCTCGTCCTGCACGTTGCTACCGCTGTCGTTGCCGCTGACGTCCAACCGGTACGCCACCGCATCGTCCACCAGCGCGCCGCCGGCTCCCAGATGCAAACGCTGGCTGCGGTAGCTGCCGAAGCCATAGTCGAGTTCAACCGGCTGGCGGCTGAAGGTCGGCCGCCGCGAGATCAGGTTGACGCTGCCGCCTGCGGCGCTCAGGCCGTTCAGCGCCGATCCCGGCCCGCGCAGCACCTCAATGCTGTCGTAATGCGCCGGATCGCCCAGCTGCAGCGTGCTGCCGGGCATTTCTACGCCGTTATACAGCCAGGCGATCGGCCGGAAACCGCGCGCGGAAAAGTTGTTGGATAACGTCGGCGAGGCCACGCCGGACAGGCCGGTGGCGTGCTCGACGGCGGCGGCCAGCGAGCGATCGCCCCGCTGTTGGATCGCCCGCGCGCTGATGATATCGATGCTGCGCGGCGTCTCCCGAGCGGTCAGCCCGAGCTGTGACGCGCTGCGGCTCACGGCGTTCAACGCATCGTAGCGCCCGGCGGGGGCTGCCGCCTCCACGGTGAGATGTTCTTCGCATCCCGTGGCATTGCGGGCTTTATCGCAGTCGGCGGCGAAAGCCAGCGGCGCCGTCAGTGCGCCACCGACCCAGGCGGCGGCCAGGCATAAAGATTTTCTGGGCGCGCGAAAGCGCCGGCGTGTCGTACTCATGTGGAGCATCCCTGTGGTGAAATAAAAACCGGCCGCAGCCGGCGTAAAGCCTTATCGTTTTTCTGTTATGTTATATTATAACAACAAAGCAATACCAGTCTTTATTACCCCACTCTCCAGCGCACTGCGTTTGGCGCTTTGCCGCCAAATCGGCGACAATAAGATTTTTGCCGCCGACAGGATGCGCTATGCAGGCCGAAATTCTTCTGACTCTCAAACTCCAGCAAAAGCTGTTCGCCGATCCGCGCCGCATCGCGCTGCTGAAACAGGTGCAGCACACCGGCTCCATCAGCCAGGGCGCCAAGCTGGCGGGCATCAGCTACAAAAGCGCCTGGGATGCCATCAATGAGATGAACCAGCTGGCGGAACAAACGGTGGTGGACCGCGCCACCGGCGGGAAAGGCGGCGGCGGCGCACAGCTGACGCGCTATGGCCAGCGGCTGATCCAGCTGTATGACCTGCTGGGCCAGGTGCAGCAAAAGGCCTTCGACGTGTTGCAGCAGGACGATCTGCCGCTCGACAGCCTGCTGGCGGCCATCTCGCGCTTCTCGCTGCAAACCAGCGCGCGCAATCAGTTCTTCGGTACCGTCATCGAACGCGATCATCAGCAGGTGCAGCAGCACCTGGCGATTTTATTGAACGACGGCAGCACTCGCCTGACGGCGGCCATTACCCAGCAAAGCGCCGACCGGCTGCAGCTGACGCCGGGCAAAGAGGTGCTGGCGCTGATCAAGGCGCCCTGGGTGCGGTTAAGCGTCGAGACGGCGGAACATGCCGGCGCGGATAACGCGCTGGCGGGCGTGGTGGCCGGCATTCAGCCAGGCGCCGAACACAGCGAGGTGCTGGTGACGCTGGCGGGGGGCGAAACCCTGTGCGCCACGCTGACGACGGCGGAGCTGCAGCGTCTGCAACTGAGCGTCGGCACCGCCGTACACGCCCTGTTCAACGCCGACCACGTGATTGTCGCCACGTTGTGTTAAGCGCAACGTAACGTTGCATTTTTGTTGATTGACATCCCCCTGCAATGCGCCTATTTCTAAGGCAAATAATTGCAAAAAAAGGAACAGGTGATGTCGTCGTTGCACATTTCGCAAGGTTCATTCCGCTTAAGCGATACCCGCACCCTGACGCTGGATGCGCTGGAAATCCAGGCCGGCGACAGCTGGGCCTTCGTCGGCGCCAACGGCAGCGGCAAATCCGCCCTGGCACGGGCGCTGGCCGACGAACTGGTTCTGCTCGGCGGCGAGCGCCGCAGCGACTTTCAGCACGCGGTGCGCATCTCCTTCGAACAGCTGCAAAAAATGGTCAGCGACGAGTGGCAACGCAACAACACCGATCTGCTCAGCGCGGACGAGGACGACACCGGCCGCACCGCGGCTGAGATCATTCAGGAAGAGGTGAAAGACGCCGCGCGCTGTGAGCGGCTGGCCGCGCAGTTCGGCATCACCGCCCTGCTGACGCGCCGCTTCAAATACCTCTCCACCGGCGAAACGCGCAAGACCCTGCTGTGCCGGGCGCTGATGCCCGAGCCCGACCTGCTGATCCTCGACGAACCCTTCGACGGGCTGGACGTGCACTCACGCGCGCAGCTCGCCGCGTTGCTGAGCGAGCTTTCCGCCCAGGGCCAAACCGTGGTGCTGGTGCTCAACCGGTTCGACGAAATCCCGGATTTTGTCCGACGGGTGGGCGTGCTGGCGGACTGCACCCTGACCAGCCGCGGGCCGCGCAGCCAGGTGATGGCGGACGCGCTGGTGGCGCAGCTGGCGCACAGCGAAAATCTCAACGGGCTGGCGCTGCCGGAAACCGAGGATCCGACGCAAAAAGTAGCCCTGCCGGCGGATCGGCCGCTGATCGTCCTGCGTGACGGCGTGGTCAGCTATAACGATCGGCCGATCCTCAATCACCTCGACTGGCAGGTAAATCCCGGCGAACACTGGCAGATCGTCGGCCCGAACGGCGCCGGCAAATCCACATTGCTCAGCTTGATCACCGGCGATCATCCACAGGGCTACAGCAACGATCTGACGCTATTCGGCCGCCGCCGCGGCAGCGGGGAAACCATCTGGGAAATCAAACGCCATATCGGCTACGTCAGCAGCAGCCTGCATCTGGATTATCGCGTCAACACCAGCGTGCGCAACGTGGTGATGTCAGGGTTTTTCGATTCGATCGGCATTTATCAGGCGGTTTCGGATCGTCAGCGGCAGCTGACAGAGCAATGGCTGGCGCTGCTCGGGCTCAACGGCGCGCGCGGTGACGCCCCGTTCCACAGCCTTTCCTGGGGCCAACAGCGGCTGGCGCTGATCGCCCGCGCGCTGGTGAAACACCCGGCGCTGCTGATCCTCGACGAGCCGCTGCAGGGGCTGGATCCGCTCAATCGCCAGCTGGTGCGCCGCTTCATCGACGTGCTGATCGGCCAGGGCGCTACCCAGCTGCTGTTCGTCTCGCACCATGCCGAAGATGCGCCGCAGTGCATCACTCACCGCCTCAGCTTCGTGCCCGACGGCGAGGGCGGCTACGGCTACCAACAGCAACGGCTGGAGGCGGCCTCCGCCTGAAACGCGGCGTAAACATATCCGGCAACACTTCACCGCAGCACATCACATTTGGCCTTTTATCATAGAAAGGAAGAAGGCCATTTCTGGAGACGCCATGTCCGCTGCGTTGATTATCATCGACCTGATCGAAGATCTGATCGGGCCCAAAGGGCGCGCCAACCACTGCCACGAACAGGTGGCAGCGACCCACCTGCTCGCCAACGTCAATGCCGCCGCGGCCTATGCCCGGGTGCGAAAAATCCCGGTGATTTGGGTGCGGGTGGGATTCGCCGACGATTATCATGACATTCCGCCCCATTCGCCGTTGTTCAACCATCTCAAGCAGATCGGCGCGCTGCGGTTAAACGGCCCGGGCTGCCGCTGGATGCCCGAACTGCATCAGGAAGAGACCGATCTGCAGTTTGAAAAAACGGCAGTCAGCGCTTTCTCCGGTAACAATTTGTTAGCCTGGCTGCGGCAACATCGGTGCCACCATCTGCTGCTGGCGGGCGTCAGCACGCCGCTCGCCATCGAGAGCACTGCGCGTCAGGCGCATGACGCCGGTTTCCAGGTGACCGTGCTGCAAGACCTGTGCGCGGCCCCCACGCAGGAGATCCACCAGCAAAGCCTCGATACCTTGCAAAACCTGGCCGAAATCACCCGTTCGCAGGCATGGATGAAAGGCTAACCCTCATCGCCGCCGGTCGTGTGGGCCGGCATCATGCACAAATGCATCACTGCCCCGACCTTTAGCGTCATCTTGGTGTGCTACTATCCGCTCTAGCGCTCAATTTCGCCATCATCGCACGCCGCAAAGGCGCTGAGCGCCGTGTACATATTTAAAGGGACATATTATGTGGGGCGTACTGGCTGCTTCGTTATTTTTCTTGCCGTTTAACCGGCTGATAGCCTGGGTGATCCTGGCCGCCTCGGCGGGCATGGGGCTTTATCATGGGGTACTGACGCCGCTCAGCCTGGGTTGCCTGTTGGCCATCGTGGCACTGGCGGGGCTGCGCCACCATTTTCGCGCGCAACGCAATCTGGCGATTGCGCTCGAAGGGCTGGTGGTCGCCGGCTGCGTGGCGCTGTTCTTGCATCTGGTGCCGGGCATCCACAATCAGCTGATGATCGACGGCGAAAAAGCCGGCCCGCTCAGCGCGCCGTTCACCATGTATTACAACTTCGATAAGGCGATGGTGCCCTTCCTGCTGTTCGCCTGCTTGCCCACGCTGTTTTCCGCCGAACGCGGCGGCAACGCCGGCAAAACGGGCTGGATTGCGCTGCTGCTGGCCGTGCCGGCGCTGTTGCTGCTGGCCGTCGCGCTGGGCGGCTTAAAAATCGAGTTGCATGCGCCCGCCTGGATCCTGCCTTTCGTGATGGCAAACCTGTTCTTCGTCTGCATGGCCGAGGAAGCGCTGTTTCGCGGCTACCTGCAACAGCGTCTCAGCCAGTGGCTGGGCGCCTGGCCGGCGCTGATCGTCGCCTCCCTGGTGTTCGGCGCCGCGCATCTGGCGGGCGGTACGCTGATGGTGATCTTCGCGACCCTCGCCGGGGTGATCTACGGCCTGGCGTGGATGTGGAGCGGCCGTCTGTGGGTGCCGATTCTGTTCCATTTCGGGCTTAACCTGACCCATCTGCTGTTCTTCACCTATCCGCTGTACCAGCATTCTTAGCGGCTGAAGCCGGCAGAGAGCCCCCTCTCTGCCGGCAGGTCGGGTGAAAACGCTATCACCGGCACCTCACCGCAATGCCCTCAATCACGTTGTCGCCCGCTTTTCTTCGCCCTTCCTGCGCTTTTCAATGAAGTGTAAACGATTCCATTTTTCGCGTTAGATCACCTTTTTACCCCCGCGGGCGTGCTATCTTTCTGCGCAATAGCCTCTCCCTGTTCAGCAACGGGCGTCTCAAGACGGTAATTGGAAGCGATTACACTTTCGTCGGCGCCAAGAAAGGAACCGTATGACGGAATTTAACCCTATCGATCATCCGCACCGCCGCTACAACCCGCTCAGCGGCCAGTGGGTGCTGGTTTCACCGCACCGCGCCAAGCGCCCCTGGCAGGGCCAGCAGGAGGCAATCCCCACGGAAACGCTGCCGGCGCACGATCCCGACTGTTTCCTGTGCCCGGGCAATGCGCGCGTCACCGGCGATCGCAATCCGGATTATCGCGGTACCTATGTTTTCGCCAACGATTTCGCCGCGCTGATGAGCGATACGCCACCGGCGCCCGATAGCCAGGATCCACTGATGCGCAGCCAGAGCGCGCGCGGCGTCAGCCGGGTGATCTGCTTCTCTCCCGATCACAGCAAAACCCTGCCCGAACTGGCGCTGCCGGCGCTGGAACAGGTGGTCGCCGCCTGGCAGGCGCAAACCGATGAGCTGGGCAAGCACTATCCCTGGGTACAGCTGTTCGAAAACAAAGGCGCGGCGATGGGCTGCTCCAACCCGCACCCGCACGGGCAAGTCTGGGCCAACAGCTTTCTGCCGAACGAGGCCGAACGCGAAGATCGCCTGCAGCACGACTATTTTCGGGAACACGCCTCCCCGCTGCTGCTGGATTATGCGCAGCGCGAGCTGGCCGCAGGCGAGCGCATTGTGGTGAACACCGAACACTGGCTGGCGGTGGTGCCCTACTGGGCCGCCTGGCCGTTTGAAACGCTGCTGCTGCCGAAAGCGGCGGTGCAGCGCATCACCGATCTCAGCGCGGCGCAAAGCCGCGATCTGGCGCTGGCGCTGAAGAAGCTGACCAGCCGCTACGACAACCTGTTCCAGTGTTCCTTCCCCTATTCGATGGGATGGCACGGCGCGCCGTTCAACGGTGCCGACAACCGGCACTGGCAGCTGCACGCCCATTTCTATCCGCCGCTGCTGCGTTCAGCCAGCGTGCGCAAGTTTATGGTCGGTTACGAGATGCTGGCGGAAACCCAGCGCGATCTGACCGCCGAACAGGCCGCAGAGCGTCTGCGCGCCGTCAGCGATATTCATTACCGTGAAGCCGGAGCCCAAGCATGAGCCTGAAACCGCTTACCCATTCCCTGTTTACCGAACACTTCGGCTACGCGCCGGCGTTGACCATCCAGGCGCCGGGGCGGGTGAACCTGATCGGCGAGCATACCGATTACAACGACGGCTTCGTGCTGCCCTGCGCCATCGATTACCAAACCGTCATCGCCTGCGCCAAGCGCGACGACCGCCAGATCCGCGTGCTGGCCGCCGATTATCAGAATCAGCAGGATCAATTCTCGCTCGACGATCCGATCGTCAGCCATCCCGATCAGCGCTGGTCCGACTATGTGCGCGGCGTGGTGAAGCACCTTCAGCGCCGTAACGCCGATTTCGGCGGCGCGGATCTGGTGATTGCCGGCAATGTGCCGCAGGGCGCGGGGCTCAGCTCCTCCGCCGCGCTGGAAGTGGCGGTGGGCCAGGCGCTGCAGGCGCTCTATCAGCTGCCGTTGGACGGCGTGGCGCTGGCGCTGAACGGCCAGGAGGCGGAGAACCAGTTCGTCGGCTGCAACTGCGGCATCATGGACCAGCTGATCTCCGCGCTCGGCCGGCGCGACAGCGCTCTGCTGATCGACTGCCGCTCGCTGGAGACCCGCGCGGTGCCGATGCCGGACAACGTCGCGGTGGTGATCGTCAACTCCAATGTGCAGCGCGGGCTGGTGGACAGCGAGTACAACACCCGCCGCACACAGTGCGAAGAAGCGGCGCGGTTCTTCGGCGTCAAGGCGCTGCGCGACGTTAGCCCCGAACAGTTTGCAGCGCGTCAACATCAGTTGGATCCGTTGGTGGCCAAACGCGCGCGGCACGTCATCAGCGAGAACGCCCGCACGCTGGCGGCGGCCGACGCGCTGGCGGCCGGCGACCTGCAGCGCATGGGGCGGCTGATGGCGGAATCCCACGCCTCGATGCGCGATGACTTTGAAATCACCGTGCCACCGATCGATCGGTTGGTCGAGATCGTCAAAGCGACGATCGGCCCGCGCGGTGGCGTGCGCATGACCGGCGGCGGCTTTGGCGGCTGCATCGTCGCGCTGATGCCACAGGATCTCGTGGAGACAGTGCGTGCCGCCGTGGCGCACGAGTATCCGCGGCAAACCGGCGGATTGCAGGAAACCTTCTATGTCTGCCAGGCTTCGCAGGGGGCCGGCCCATGCTGACGGTGAGCACGGAAGCGGCGCCCGATGGGCAACCTTACCAGCTGACACTGCTGCAAAACGCCGACGGCATGACGGTGACGCTGATGGACTGGGGCGCCACCTGGCTGTCCGCCGTCTTGCCGCTCAAATCCGGTGAAAAGCGCGAGCTGTTGCTGGGTTGCCACAGCCCGGCGGACTACCCACGTCAGGGCGCCTATCTGGGCGCCACCGTCGGCCGTTACGCCAACCGCATCGCCAACGCCAGTCTGCCCATCGACGGGAAACCCCATGCGCTGGCCGCCAATCAGGGCGCCCATCAGTTGCACGGTGGCCCCGACGGTTTTCATGCCCGCCGCTGGCGCCGGGTGCAGCATGATGCGCAGCAGGTCTGCTATGCGCTGCATTCGGCGGAGGGCGATCAGGGTTTCCCCGGCAATCTCGACGTGCAGGTTTGTTACCGCCTGACCTCGGATAATCGCCTGGAAATCAACTATCTGGCGCAGGTCGATCGCCCCTGCCCGGTCAATCTGACCAACCACGCCTATTTCAATCTGGACGGCGCCGGCACCGACGCCCGCGCCCAACGGCTGCAGCTGTTCGCCGATCGCTATCTGCCCGTTGACGCCGAGGGCATTCCCTGCGCCGATCTGACGCCGGTGGACGGCAGCGGCATGGATTTCCGCCAGCCGAAAACGCTGCTGCAGGATTTCCTGCGCGATCGCGACCAGCAGCGGGTGCAAGGCTACGATCACGCCTTTCTGCTGCATCGTACCTGCGGGGCGCTGGAGAGCCCGGCGGCGCATTTGTGGTCCGCCGACGGGCAAGTGCAAATGAGCGTGTTCACCGACGCGCCTGCGCTGCAGCTCTACAGCGGCAATTATCTGGCCGGCACGCCGGCGCGCGATGGCGGCAGCTACGCCAACCATGCCGGCGTGGCGCTGGAGAGCGAGTTTTTGCCGGACAGCCCGCACCATCCCGAGTGGCCGCAGCCGGACTGTTGGCTGCAACCGGGGAGCCGCTACCGCAGCGCCACGCATTATCAGTTTTATCCTATCTGACCCGCTACGCCCCTCGCCGTGCGGCCGGGGGCAATTTGTTATAAATGCTTACCTTTTAGCGCCATCCCCCCAACGGCGCCCACCTTCCCTTATTCCAAAGCGCGCACTACACTCAGGCTACCGTGATAAGCACAACGCCTTGTGCAACGTCACAATTTTCGGCCGATGGCGGCCAATCAATAGCTGAAGGAACACCTATGCGTCTGATTACTGCACTTCCATTGCTGGCGGGCTTAATGCTGAGCACCAATCTGATGGCGGCCGACGCGACGACGGCGACGAAAACGCCTTCGCCGGCGCAGGCGGCCCAACAGAAACGCATGACCGATTGCAACCAGCAGGCATCCAGCAAGTCGCTGAAAGGCGCCGATCGCTCCACCTTTATGAGCACCTGCCTGAAGTCCGAAGGCACCGCTGCGTCCGGCAAAACCCTGACGCCGCAGCAGCAGAAAATGAAAAGCTGCAATGCCGACGCCAAGACCAAGGATCTGAAGGGCGACGCGCGTAAAACCTTCATGAGCAACTGCCTGAAAAAATCGGCCTGATTTTCCCCACGCCACGGCGCGTCCGGAGCGATTCCGACGTGCCGTTTCTCCCCCTTCCGCATCAGCCTGAACGATTCAGCTTTTTCCTTTCGCCAGCCCTTACTTTGCGGCAAGAAATTGGCTATGGTTAGACACTATCGATTGCCGAGCCCCGGCCCGCGGCAATATAATGATTTTCGTTATCATTGAAATGTCAGATTATTAAGGAGTTAAGCTATGGCTGTAACTAAGCTGGTTCTGGTGCGTCACGGCGAAAGCCAGTGGAACCAAGAAAACCGCTTCACCGGTTGGTATGATGTTGATCTGTCCGACAAGGGCCGCACCGAAGCGAAAGCAGCAGGCAAGCTGTTGAAAGAAGAAGGTTTCACTTTCGACTTCGCTTACACCTCCGTACTGAAGCGCGCGATCCACACCCTGTGGAACATCCTCGACGAGCTGGATCAGGCCTGGTTGCCAACCGAAAAATCCTGGAAGCTGAACGAACGTCACTACGGCGCGCTGCAGGGTCTGAACAAAGCGGAAACCGCAGAAAAATACGGCGACGAGCAGGTGAAACAATGGCGTCGCGGCTTCGCGGTGACCCCACCTGAGCTGACCAAAGAAGACGAACGTTACCCTGGCCACGATCCGCGCTACGCTTCTCTGACCGAGCAAGAGCTGCCGCTGACCGAAAGCCTGGCGCTGACCATCGATCGCGTTATCCCTTACTGGGACGAAGAGATCCTGCCACGCATCAAGAGCGGCGAGCGCGTGATCGTTGCGGCGCACGGCAACTCGCTGCGCGCGCTGGTGAAATACCTGGATAACCTGAGCGAAGATGAAATCCTCGAGCTGAACATCCCAACCGGCGTGCCGTTGGTGTATGAGTTCGACGAGAACTTCAAGCCGACCAAACGTTACTACCTGGGTAACGCCGACGAGATCGCAGCAAAAGCAGCGGCCGTAGCGAACCAGGGTAAAGCGAAGTAATTTCGCCCGTTCACGAAAAAGCCCCCGGTTTTCACCGGGGGCTTTTTTATTGCTGCTGCGCCATCGCCTCATTCACCGCGTCCAGCCGTTCCTGCATCGCCGGATGGGTGCTGAGCCAGGCAGGCAGCGCCCAGTCATCGGTCTTTTCTCGTTCAGGCGCCTGCGCCAACGCGCGGTAGATCGCCGCCATTTCCGCCAGCGAACGCCCCTGGCGCTGCATTTCCGCTATCGCAAACGCATCCGCCTCACGCTCCATCCCGCGAGAAAACTGCATCTCATTCACGAAGGACGCAGACTGCAGCAGCGTATCGCCGATGCCGCTGACGTCACCCGTCATCCACATCAGCGTCAACGCCACCAGTGACGAACGCACCAACATGCGCATCGGGTGACGATGAGCGTGATGCCCCATCTCATGCAGCATCACCGCCGCCAGGCCATCGTCGTTTTTTGACAAGGTGACCAGGCTATCGCTGAGCACCAGCGTGCCGTCGGGCAACATAAAGGCGTTCGGCGCACCGGGCGCCGCCATCAGCTTCAGCGAGAGCGGCGTGCGCTCCTGGCGCATCTCGGCCGGCATCACCTGCCGGAATAGCTGCTGCAACGCCCGTTGCCGCTCGGCCGGCAGTGCAGAGGGCGCGAAGCCGCTCTGGTCCAAAAACGTCTGCGTATGTTTGCCCAGCGTCTGTTCCACCGAGGTGGGGATGCGCATGGCGATCTCGCTGCTCGCCCACGGCAGTACCACGTAAACGTAAGCCACTACCGCCAGCAGCGTCATCAGCAGCGCCAGGGCGACGCCGCGTTTATGGCGTTCCAGGCGATGCACCCACCCTGGCGAACGGCGCTGATAGAACCAGCGGCGAAAGGCCGCGTCGTCGTCAGGCACAAAGCGCCCGCCGCCCTTGAAGGTGAGCGTCAGCGGAATATTGCCCAGCGCGGCAGAAACGGTGATGTCCGTCAGCGGGATGTAACGCTGTTCATCCTGCCGCTGCAACGTCACGCCTTCGCCGCTTTCGTTCACCAGCAGACGAGCCGCCTCACGTGCGGCCCTTCCCGGCAACTGATAAGCGCCTTCAAGGATCATCGGCGCCTCAGAAGTTGCCGCCCAGATCCAGCGCCTGCAGCGCTTCTTCGGCCACCGCGCTGTTGGCGCTTTCCTGATGCGCCGTAATGTCCAGCAGCGCCAGATCGCCTTCAACCGCCGTGCAGGCCGCCAGATAACGGGCATGACGCACTTCCGCCACCGGCGCCGCCAAACCGAGTGAGAACAGGGTAATCAGGGTATTGGTGATCAACAATCCCATATACGGCATCGTTTTCATTGAGGAATGCAGCTTGATGTCGCCGTTCAGCCTTGCCTGGTTAAACAGATAATTGCGCTGGGCAACGACCTGGTAGCTGCTGGCCACCAGCGCGCCAATCAACAGCACCACCATCATCAGCAGAAGGCTGCTGATATTGTCCAGCACCAGCACATCAATGGCTTCGTTGGTTAACATCCCCATCAACACCATCTGATAGAGAGTAAAGAAGAACGAACCGATGCACACCAACGCGACCAACATGAATGGCAGGAATATGAGCAGGCCGATCAAGGCAAATTTGATAAAGGCTGATTTCTTCAGTTCGGCAATAAACGGTGTGCGCCCGAAGAACAGGTTATTAACGTACAGATCATGCTGCAGTGCGCTAATAATACCATTTACCGCCGCAAATGCCGGCACGGCCAAAATCAACGTCAGCACCAGCATAAAAGCGATGGCGTTGATGCTGCCAAGACCGCTGCCAATGCCGAGCAAGATGATCAGACCGACATACAGCCCGATAATCAGCAATAACGGGCAGAACAGTAAAGCCCAATAGGCGCGCCCGGTGCGGCAGACATAATTAAAACGCACGCCGCGATAGCTCGACATAATCGCATTGTAGCGCCAGCTGCGGATAACGATCCACGGCAGCAGGGCAAGCAACACCAGCAAAGCCAGCAGCCCCAACAGTGGCGTTATCGCCAGCAAGATATAAAACACGATGATGCCGCCGATCACCAACAGCCGCCCTTTCAGAATTTGCAGCGGTTGTGCATGGTAGTCGAAACGATCGCCGTCCAATTCCGTGTTGCCGTAAAAATAGCGGCGACGGCGCACCGTCGCCCAGGCGGAATAGATGCCCAGGGTCAGGGCGGTCAATAATGCATTGACTAACCAAATAGCGAAGTACTCACCACCTTTCCCATGGAATTTAATCCGGTGCAGCCCCAGCGGCTGCGAGGTATTGTTTGTCATAATTCTTTCATCCTGAAAGGAAAAAGGTCATACCACTCCCCCGCTTATTAGGCCCGCGGGGTTTATGGAATAAAAAAAGCGTCTTATATAAGCACAATGCCGCGAGCAGTGACAATTATTCTTTTCTTAAATAGGAATAATGCGAAGGGGGTCGCTTAAAGATTTAGTAAGCCTATTGACTGTAGGCCTTAAATTGACAGGAGATATAAAATTTTAAGGTAAATAGAAAAAGGGCCCGCTGGCGAGCCCCTCTTTACGCGATTAACCGCGGCGCGCTTTCACCGCCGCCGCCAGATCGCGCAGCACGGTTTCGGTGTCCTGCCAGCCGATGCAGCCGTCGGTGACGCTCTTGCCGTAAACCAGCGGCTCGCCGCTTTCGAGGCTCTGGTTACCTTCCACCAGGTGGCTTTCGATCATCACGCCGATAATCGCTTTTTCACCGCCGCTGATCTGCCCGCACACGTCCGCACTCACGTCCAGCTGCTTTTTGAACTGTTTGCTGCTGTTGGCGTGGCTGAAGTCGATCATCACCTGCGCCGGCAGCCCGGCTTTGCTCAGGCCGGCTTTGACGTCCTTCACGTGCGCCGCGCTGTAGTTCGGCTCTTTGCCGCCGCGCAGGATAATGTGGCAGTCGCCGTTGCCGCTGGTGTTAACGATCGCCGAGTGGCCCCACTTGGTCACCGACAGGAAGCAGTGCGGCGCGCCGGCGGCGTTGATGGCGTCGATCGCCACCTTGATGGTGCCGTCGGTACCGTTCTTGAAACCGACCGGGCACGAGAGGCCGGAGGCCAGCTCGCGGTGCACCTGCGATTCCGTGGTGCGCGCGCCGATGGCGCCCCAGCTCATCAGATCCGCCAGGTACTGCGGCGTGATCATGTCGAGGAATTCGCCGGCGGCCGGCAGGCCGCTGTCGTTGATCTCCACCAGCAGCTTGCGCGCCAGGCGCAGGCCGTCGTTGATGTTGAAGCTGTTGTCCATCTGCGGATCGTTGATCAGGCCTTTCCAGCCCACGGTGGTGCGCGGTTTTTCGAAGTATACGCGCATCACCACTTCCAGCTCGCCGCTCAGTTCTTCACGCAGCGCCAGCAGGCGCCCCGCGTACTCTTTGGCGGCTTGGGTATCGTGGATGGAGCAAGGACCAATCACCACCAGCAGGCGATCGTCGCTGCCACGAAGGATATTGTGAATTGCGCTGCGGGCCTGGGACACCGTCTTTGCCGCGCGTTCAGTGGCCGGGAATTTCTCCAGCAGAGCCACCGGCGGCAGGAGTTCCTTAATATCATTAATGCGTAAGTCGTCGTTTTGGTAATTCATAGCTTTTCCATTCGGTATCGAGGGGTATTTCGCAGTGCGTAACGGTGTAGATCCCAACAATCTAGCCTGTGGGAATGGCGCTGTAAATCACCTTTGCCCCCCTCCGCTGGAACCGCCAAATTAACAGCAGATTGTGCTGTTTCATCAGGGGAGCGCAGAGCCTCCTTTTTCGCTATGCTAGCGATCGGAATATAAAGCGACCCGAGTTGAACATGCCTTCTCTGTTATTAGTTGATGACCACCCGGTGGTTCATGTCGCACTGGAAGCGGCGCTAATGAAATCATCCCGCCCCTACCGTCTGCAGGCGGCGCAGGACGACGTCCAGGCGCTGGCTCTGCTGGCCGAGACCGCTTTCAGCCTGGTGATCCTGGATATCGGCCTGCCGCAGGTCGACGGGCTGCAGCTGTTGAAAAAAATCCGCCGCCGCTACCCGCAACAGAAGATCCTGATCTATACCGCGCAAGAGGCCGATGTGTATGCGCGCATGGCGCATGCCGCCGGCGCCGACGGTTTCGTCAACAAAGGCAGCTCGCTGGCGGAGTTGGTGCAGGCGATCGAGCAGGTGCTGGACGGTGAAACCAGTTTCCCCGCCGCCGCGCTGGCCGAAGAAGCGCCGACGGCGGACGGCGGGCTGCTCACGCCCAAGGAGCTCGAGGTGCTGGGTTTGCTGAGCCAGGGGCTGTCCAACCTGCAGATCGCCGACCGGCTGCACATCAGCAACAAGACCGTCAGCACCCACAAGAAAAACATCCAGCGCAAAACCGGCGCCGGTAATCTGCTGGAGCTGGTAGCGGTGTTTAAAGAGCTGGCGCCATGATGCGCCGCGCCCTGCTGCTGCTGATCCTGTGGTGCGGCCTGGCGCAGGCGGGGGAGCCGGTGCGCTATCAGCTGGTCAGCAACCTGAATCCCCCCGAGAATATGCTGATCGTCGGCGAGAAAAATCCCTGGCGCGACCGCACGCTGCGCGTCGGCATCATCAGTGAGAACACCAGCCCGTACAACATCATTGTGGATGACGATCTGTATGGGCTGAACGCCGACTACCTCGGCTATATTCAGCAGGTGACCGGCATCCGCTTCGCCATTTACGGCTTCGCCGACCTGACCCAGTTGGAGCAGGCGCTGCACGACGGCAAGGTCGATCTGTTGTACGGCATCCCGCAGAGCGAAGCGCTGCACGGGCTGGAGATCTCCCAGCCTTACTACGTCAGCAACCTGCGCGTATTGCGCGATCGCAGCAACGATCGGCCGGTGATGCTCAATTCCGCCAACGCCCGCGTCGCGATCGGCGCGCTGACCGACATGCAGTCCGGCGGCGCCCTGCAGGCGGTGGCATCGCAGATCCAGCGCTACGACAACAACCTGCAGGCGGTCTATTCGCTGCTGAACGGCAGCAGCGACTACTTTATCGCCGACGAGGCCAGCGCCAGCTTTATCATCGACCAGCTGCAGCTTGGCCAGCTCTATCAGATTGAAAGCAACGAGAACCTGGGCAACCTCTCCTTCGTGTTCGCCGCCGCCGATCCGCGGCTGATAGACACGCTGAACACCGCCATCGCCGACGCGCCGATGGAACTGATGAATGCCCTGCAGAGCCGCTGGAGCAAAAAGATCCCCAGCTACCTCGATACCGGCAATGCCGATCTGACGACGATGGAGAAGAATTGGGTAGCGAGCCACCGCGTGGTTTACTACGCCGCCATCGAGAACAACTTCCCGTTCGCCTACCGCGGTTCCGACGGCCAGCCGCGCGGCTACGCCATCGATATTCTCAACATCATCGCGCAAAACACCGGGCTGCGTTTCGCGCCGCTGTGGGCGCGCAATGCCGAGCAGGCCGATCAGCTGGTGCAGTCCGGCCAGGCCAGCTTCCGCGCCGCCCTGCCGCTGGCGCGCGGCGTCAAGGCGCGCTACGGCGCCAGCATGCCGATCCACCGTTCGCTGTGGGGCGTTTACGTCGGCCAGTATGCCAACGGCGTCTCGACCTGGAGCGATCTGGCCGGCAAGCGCATCGGCGTGCTGCAGGGCGATTTGGCTCAGGGGCTGGTGCCGGAGCAGGAACAGACCGTCAGCTTCGCCGACAGCAAGTCGATGTACGACGCGCTGGCCAACGGCCAGCTGGATGCGCTGGTGGATAACGTCATCTCCGCCAACTTTTTGGCGCTGTCGCGCTATTCCGGCGCCATCAAGCTGGCCTTCGCCGCCAACAACATCCCCTATCCGGTGGCCTTCGGCGTGCGCCGCGATCGGCCGCTGCTGCTGGCGATCCTGGATAAGAACCTGATGCAGATCCCGGCGGATACCCTGCAATCGCTGCGCGACGAGTGGATCGTCGACCGCAGCAACCTGATCGACGCGGTGAACGACAACCGCATGCCGCCGCAGACCACCTGGTTGCTGGCGCTGTTGGCCGCCGCCACCGTGCTGCTGCTGGCGCTGACGCTGCGCCGTTTCATGCTGCAGCGCCGTGAAAAACGCGAACGCGAAGAGCTCGAGCAGGCGCGCCGCCGCGCCGAAGCGGAAAACCGCATGAAGAGCAAATTCCTCGCCACCGTCAGCCATGAACTGCGCACGCCGATGCACGCCATCCTCGGCCTGCTGGAACTGGAGCTCAAACGCCAACCTGCGCCGGAAGGCCTACCGGTGATTTACAGTTCGGCCTCATCGCTGCTCAACCTGCTCAACGACCTGCAGGATCACGCGCGGCTGGAAACCGGGTCGTTGACGCTGGCGCCGAAACCGGTGGCGCTGCGCCCCTGGGTCGCGCGCATCGACGCCCTTTACCGGCCGCTTATCGGCGAACGGCCGTTGACCTTGAGCGTGGTGGCGGATCCGGCTCTGCCGGAGGCGGTGATTATTGATGGTGAGCGTTTACTTCAGGTGGCTAACAACCTGATAAACAACGCGATAAAGTTCACGCCGCGCGGCGCCATTCAGGTCTACGTCGGCTGGCGCGCGCAGGATGAGCGGCAGGGGGAATTGCGATTAACGGTGAACGACAGCGGCTGCGGCATCGCCGCCGATGAAATAGGCAAACTGTTCCAACCGTTTTACCGCGCGCGCGGCGCGCAACGCATCTCGGTGCAAGGTACCGGTTTGGGCCTGTCGATCTGCAAAGAAATCGTCGAACAGATGGGCGGCCGCATCGAGTTGCACTCGCAGCCGGGCGTCGGCACCCGCGTCGAGGTCGCGATACCGGTCGAGCTGAGCGGCGCCGCGACGGCTGGCGCCCAGGAGGAGCACACCTTTGCTCTGCCGTCTTCCACCTTGCGTACCGCGCTGATCGACGACCATCCCACCAATTTGTTGTTGCTGGAACGCCAGCTGCGCCACTTCGGGCTGCAGCCGGCCCGCTTTGAACAAGGCTATGCGCTGCTGAAGGCTCAGCGCCGGCAACCTTTCGATCTGCTGTTTATCGACTATAACATGCCGCGCCCGGACGGCCTGACGCTGGCCAGGCTGATCCGCCGCGACGAACAGCGGCTACGGCGCCCGCCTTGCCGCATCGTGCTCTGCTCGGCAGACGTGCAGGAGTTTACCCGCATCCCGCCAGGGCTGGTGGCGATCGACCACTTCCTGACCAAGCCGATTTCACTGGCGGCGATCGGCCAGGTATTGGCTCAGCAACCGCAGGTTCAGGAAGAAAAGTCAGTCCTTACTGACCTGCGGCAAACGCTGGCCGAAATGGCGGGCGGCGATCGCGCCATGATGCAGCGGCTGGCGCAGACGCTCAGCGACACGCTGCGGCAAGACCGGCAGCGGCTCGCGGATGCCGTCGCCGCGAGCGACTGGCCACGCCTGGAACAGGCGGCGCACCGCATCAAGGGCAGCCTGCTGATGCTGCAGCTGCCGGAAGCCGCGCAGCTGTGCCAGCAACTGGTGGGAACCGCACGTCGGGGCGAGCTTGCCGCCGCCGCTTATACTAAATTAAAGGCGTTAGTGGCGCAGATAGAACCGGAGCTGGACGCTCTGCTCGCCGCCGCCCCCACTTTCGCTATGCATAAGGATGAATAATGTCGGACACTCCACACGTACACCTGCCGAAAGACAGTAATAGTAAACGCCTACTGACCGCTTTTTTAGTCACCGCCGTCTTTATGGTGGCCGAGGTGGTCGGCGGCCTGTTGTCCGGCTCGCTGGCGCTGTTGGCCGACGCGGGGCACATGCTGACCGATGCCGCCGCGCTGCTGGTGGCGCTGATGGCGGTGCACTTTTCCCAGCGCAAGCCCAACGCGCGCCACACCTTTGGCTATCTGCGCCTGACCACCCTGGCGGCCTTCCTCAACGCCGCGGCGCTGCTGGTGATCGTGGTATTCATCCTGTGGGAGGCGATACGGCGTTTCTTCGAACCCCAGCCGGTGATGGGCACTCCGATGCTGATCATCGCCATAGCGGGGCTGCTGGCGAACCTGTTCGCCTTCTGGCTGCTGCATCGCGGCAACGAAGAGAAAAATATCAACGTGAGAGCGGCCGCGCTGCATGTGCTGGGCGACCTGCTCGGCTCGGTGGGCGCCATCGTCGCCGCCATCGTTATTCTCGCCACCGGCTGGACGCCGATTGACCCGATCCTGTCGGTGCTGGTCTCCTGTCTGGTGCTGCGCAGCGCCTGGCGGCTGCTGAAGGAGAGCTTCCACGAGCTGCTGGAAGGGACGCCGCAGGAGGTCGACATCGCCAAGCTGCAAAAAGACCTGTGCCTGAACATCCCGGAAGTGCGCAATATCCACCACGTACACGTCTGGCAGATCGGCGAACAGAAGCTGATGACGCTGCATGCGCAGGTGATCCCGCCGCATGACCACGATGGGCTGTTGCAACGCATCCAGGCTTATCTGTTGGAACACTACAAGATCGGCCACGTGACCATTCAGATGGAGTACCGGCACTGCGAGACGCCGGACTGCGGCATCAACCGGGCGCCGGAGCCGAGTGAACACTCACATGCCGAAGCGCACTCCCATCTGGGACATCGCCACTAAGCCAAGAGGGCGCCATCACGGCGCCCTCTGCGTTGTTACGGAGCGGAAGATAACGGATTGGAATGGTTGCGCCCGGCGCTCTTGATCCACAGCCAGGAGCCGTTCAGCGCGATCAGCGTCAGAATGACGTACTCCAGCGCCATCGCGTACACGCCCTGGTAAGCGAAGATCGCCACGCTGATGACATCGATAACTACCCACAGCAGCCAGTTTTCCACGTACTTGCGCGTCATCAGGATCATCGCCACGATGGAGAGCACCATCATCGCCGAATCCCAGAACGGGAAGGCGTCCGGCTGCAGCGTCGGCATCTGTACGTTCAGCCCCAGCCCTTGCATCACCGCCACCGCAATCTGCGTCAGCCAGGCGAACACGCGGTCAATGTTGAAAGTCATCAGGCCGATGCCGATGACGCAAACCGCCGCCCAGGCCAACGCTTTCGGCAGCGGCAGCCAGCGGATCTTCAGCTCGGCCTGATTATCCTGCGTCTGGCGGCTCCAGGCATACCAACCGTAAATATTGGCGCCGAAGAAAAACAGCTGCAGCAGCAGGCTGGCGTACAGCTGGATCTGGAAGAAAATCACCGCGAACAGCGTGACGTTGATCAGGCCGAACAGGTAGTTGATGATTTTTTCCTTGCTGGCGTACCAGATGCACAGCAACCCGAACAGTGTGCCGATGGCTTCGATCCACGACAGATCGTAACCGCCCGCGCCAAGCGGAATATGCACCAAAATATTGCTGGTACTGAAGAAGCTCATGAGGTCATCCTTTTAAACGGTTAAGCGTTGCCTTTAACCTGCATCTTAAGCTGAGCGGCGAAATCCAGCATGCGGTTCAGCGGCACCAGCGCCTTTTCACGCAGCGCGGCGTCCACGTGGATCTCATGCTGCGCGCCCCCCCGCTCCAGCCCTTCGGCAATCGCCTTCAGGCCATTCATCGCCATCCACGGGCAGTGCGCGCAGCTGCGACAAGTCGCGCCTTCTCCGGCGGTCGGCGCCTCGAACAGTTCCTTGTCCGGACAAGCCTGCTGCATCTTGTAAAAGATACCGCGATCGGTGGCGACAATCAGCTGTTGATGCGGCAATGTTTTCGCCGCCTGAATCAGTTGGCTGGTCGATCCCACCGCATCCGCCAGCTCGACCACCGCCTGAGGCGATTCGGGATGCACCAGGATGGCCGCCTGCGGATAGAGCGCCTTCATGCGCCGCAGCGCCTGGGTCTTAAACTCGTCATGGACAATGCAGGCGCCTTGCCAACACAACACGTCGGCGCCGGTCTGCTTCTGCACGTAGCTGCCGAGATGACGATCCGGCGCCCAGATAATTTTCTCGCCCAGGCTATCCAGATGCTCGATCAGTTCGACGGCGATGCTGGAGGTCACCACCCAGTCAGCGCGCGCTTTGACCGCCGCCGAGGTATTCGCATAGACCACCACGGTGCGATCGGGATGGCTGTCGCAAAACGCATGAAATTCCTCTTCCGGGCAGCCCAGATCCAGCGAACATTCGGCAAACAGCGTCGGCATCAGCACCTGCTTTTCCGGGCTGAGGATCTTGGCGGTTTCCCCCATGAAACGTACGCCGGCCACCAACAGCGTGGAAGCCGGATGCGAGCTGCCGAAGCGCGCCATTTCCAGCGAATCCGCCACGCAGCCGCCGGTTTCTTCCGCCAGCGCCTGGATTTCCGGGTCGGTATAATAATGGGCGACCATTACCGCGTTGCGCTGCTTGAGCAGGGTTTTGATCTTCTCGCGATAAAAGGCTTTTTCCGCTACGTCCAGCGGTACCGGTTTCGGCGGGAAGGGATACACCGCCGCGTTGACATCAAACATTTCACTCATCGCTGCAATCTCATGCTAGGCTGGGCGCCTGCCGCGTGAATATCGCCTGCCGCAACGCCCCTCGTTTTATATACTAAACAAAATACCTAAAACCGCGCGAAAAGTCCGCTGATATTTTCATATTTACGCACTCAGTGTTTAATAGATTAAAAATACAGACATTGACCACGCAGATCACGACGGATAATGTCCTGGTGAGGGCGTATGGCGTTCAGAGAAGAGCGAGATGCCGATCGATGCAGTGTTGAAACGAGAAAGCAGGGATTCAGGTTGGGGTGCTGCAGAGGCGAAAAAAGCGCCAAAAGGCGCTTTTTTCTGAATTGGTGGGTCGTGCAGGATTGATTCGGCCTGTGGCCTCACCCTGCGGGCAACGCTGCGCGTTGTCGTATCGCTGCGCGATGCTCGAACCTGAACGCTGGATCTCACCCGCACGACTCAGTGGGCCATGTCAGTAAGAGGATAAAGGCAGAGTCAGGTGGCGCAGATGCGAAAAAAGCGCCAAAAGGCGCTTTTTTCTGAATTGGTGGGTCGTGCAGGATT